>CAMZHY010000321.1 GCA_947307005.1 uncultured Planctomycetaceae bacterium | reverse complement strand
GACGGGCGCGACGCGAGTCTTTCTCCCCTTCGAACGAAGTTAAGGCGCGAATTTCGAAATCCAGCGTTTCGGAATTCGCGCCTTTTTATATGAGCCGTTTTAGCGCCGCGTCGTTCCCGTCGCGCGTCCGCCGCGCGGCGGGACGAACGTGAGCGGCGGTTTAAACCGTCTCGTCGGGACGTCGCGACGGAGGCGGTTTCTTATTTTATGCGCCAATCTCTTGTTTGAGTTCGTTTAAGCTGATTTTCTTAAAAATAAGGATAGCGCCGGTTTTTCTTAGATAAATTGTTGAAGAGCGCAAAGATTCTGATAAACTGTCGTAGTATGTTCGGGGAATGGGACGATTTGCTTACAGTTTGCTCCCTTTAGAGCCGTCCGTCCTTTTATGAACGACGCTTTTAGCGCGTTATATTACTTTACCAAGAGGAATTTAAAAGATTGATCTCAGCGCTTTTTACCCGAACCGCCCCGCGCCGCGCCGCCTGACGTCCCGGTTCCTCTTGCGAAGCCGGTTCTATCCGTCGCGTCCGCGACGGGTTCGACGATTACGGTCAACTGGGGCGCGGTTCCGAACGCGGATCGGTATAACTTCTCCTACAAGCTCGCGAGCGAAACGACGTGGACGAACAAAAATGTCGGTACGGCGATGAGCTACACGATTGCGGGACTTACCCCGAATACCGTCTACGACCTGCGCCTTAAGGCGATCGGCGACGGCGTGAATTACAAGAGCGTCTATTCCGACGTCGTCCAAGCGCAAACGCTCCCGTCGTCTTCCGCCTCGCTTGCGCTCGGCGACGAACTCTTTGACGAGTTTTTCGACGAGCTCGACGAGGACGACTACGACCCCCTCGCCGTGAACTTCGTCGGCTAATAACGTCGGCGGCAATAGAGTCCCTTCGACGTCGTTTGAATTTCGTCGAAGGGACGGTCGAGATTGTTGTCGCTCGCCCCGCCCCCGAGTCGTATTGGCGCAACTAGACCGCGACGGTCGCCGGCCCCCGGCGGTAGGTCGCTGGACTAACGCGCTTCGCGCTAACTCTTATCGCGTCCACATTTTTAACCATGACCCCAGCGATTCTTTACGTTAAGAAGCGGATTTAGTCCGTTTGACCGCGACTTCGCTGACATAACGCTTCAATTAGGGTATTTCCAAATGAAAAAAAAGTTTTTTAAACGAACCTTTGACCGTATTGTTCGAGAATCTGGTTGGAAGACGCGTCGGCTATCGCTTGAATCATTAGAAAGTCGCGAGATGCTGAACGTCGACTGGGGCGGTTTTGGGGCGGAGAATATATCGACTTACGATCCTTCTTCGTCGGTCTCGTATTCAGTCGAACTCAACGGAAAAGTCGACGTTTGCGAACTGACCGACGTCGTCGGCGATGGGCGCGACGAACTTGTCGTCGTCGATTATTCGACGAAGACGGTCGCCGTCTACGCGAATACGGCGACGAACGGCGCTTTTACGCTTAAGGGGTCGCAGACGATCCCCGCCCTAAGCAGCACGTCGGATGACAACAGCGTTATTATCGACGGTTCTTCTCTGACGCTCGTTACAACGGACGGCGTTGGGTTGACGACGATTGAGTATCAGTGGGACGTTTCAAGTTCGTCTTATGTTCAAACGTCTCAAACATCTCTTGACGTTTCGCAATTTAATGCGTTGATCTTCCTTTCCGTCGACGCAACGGTGATTAACGGCAATACTCTCGTCGTTCAGGCGTCGACCCTTTCTATGACGGGGGCGACCGTCAAAACGGCGTTCTATACGGGTTATGGAACGAGCGCCTTCGGCTCTAATTACACGATCGAGAACGCAATTACCGAGGACCTCATGGGGGCGACGACAATCAATGGAACCGATTATCTTATTCTCAGGGAAGGAGCGTCGAACGCCGACAACCTTGTTCTGGCAAGCGTAGGTTCGACGATTAACAAATATTCTTACGACCTTTCCGGCTACGGAACGTCCTTGTCGTTCGGCTGGGTTCTCGACTATGACGGATTCCTTGCCGTCGGCGCCATGACGAACGGATCGAGCGGTCTTATCACGATCAAATCGACGACGCCGACAGACGGCGTCGACGCGACGACTTTGGGTCAGTGGATCGCGTGCGACAGTTTGAAGTTTAACGCGTCGAGCGCCGCCGCGATTGGCGACGTCGGCGGCGATTCCGCCCCCGAAATCTTCGCGTTCAACGGTAGTCAGTATCTCTTCTATAACGGCGACGCGTCGAGCGCTTACGGCTATACGTTTACGGCGTCCGAACTTGTCGTTTCCACGCCGGAATACGTCTCGGTTGATATCGAGGATATCGACGGCGACGGCGAGACTGAGGCGATTCTCGTCGGTAAGAATCGCCTCTATACGGGGACCGTTTCTTCGACCGGCGCCGTTGAAAACGCGACGAGTCGGCATACGTTTGACAAAGCGGTTAAGAAGGCTGTCTTTGGCGATTTCAACGGCGACGGATTGGTCGACGTCGCGGTTCAGTTCCAGCCGAACGACGGTTCGGGAGTTCAAGCCTTTCAGCAGTTGGCGGACGGCTCCTTTGTCGCGCTGGCGTCGATGGCTTACAGCAACCCGATCGTCGATATCGCAGTCGGTAAATTCAGTCAGACGTCCGTCGACGAGATCGCGGTTCTAACGGTCAAAGCCGGAGCGACGTCGTCTTCGTCGGTGAACGCGCTCAAACTCAACGGCTCGGCTTTTACCGCCACGCGTTCTTACACCGGCTCCGGTTTAGTCGGCGCGGCGCTAACCGCCGGATCGATTTACGGTTCGAGCGTCGACGATCTCGTTATCGTCGACGCGTCGCAAAACGCGATTGCCGTTCTTAAGAACACTGGCGCCAGTTTCACGAGCGCGAGTATCACGACGGTTTACGGTTCTTCGGCGAACGCCGGGACGTATTCGGTCGCCGCTGCGATCGGCGATTTCAACGGCGACGGGCTTGCCGACGTCGCGGTTCTTAATTCGTCCTTTAGCAGTAATTTCGCGAATATTGTTTACTATCTGCGTTCAAGCGAAGGCGAATTCGGTCCAAATCCAACAGGCGAAGCGCCGATTTCCGACGCGACGAGCGTCGCCAGGTTGCTCGCGTCGGATCTCAACAACGACGGATATTCCGATCTAGTATATGCGCGCCAAGCGATGGATGGATTCGTCTATGCCAGCGTTCTTATGGGGAACGGCGAGACGTCTGTTTTTGCCCCCGAAGTGAACGAGACGATTTCGGTTGATCTCTCGTCGACCTTTGATTTCAGGATCGCTTCCATCGGTTCTGAAAACGTTTCCAACGACCTTGTTTGGGCGCAGGATAGCTCGGTCGGCATTCTGCTTAACTCCGAAGGTTCGATTGTCGTCACGTCCGAAGCCGACGTCGTCGACGCTAGCGACGGCGTCGTCACGCTTCGCGAAGCGATCGCCGACGCTCAGCCCGGCGATACGATTACCTTCGCCGGTTCGCTCCAAGGAAAAACAATCGCGCTCAATCCGACGCTCGGTCAGCTTACAGTCGATAAATCGCTGTCAATCGACGCGTCCAACCTCTGGGACGTGGAAAACGACGCGCCAGGCCTGACGATCAGCGGAGAAGGGGCGTCGAGAATCCTCCTTCTTAAAGATGGAGATAATAACGACTTCGAAGTTGAAATTGATGGGATAACGTTTACGAACGGCTATTTGGAACGCGCCGGAGGCGCAATTTACACTTACGCGTCGTTGTCGCTTGTCAATTGCGTCCTAACGAACAATACCGGCGCGTACGCAGGAGCTATTTACGGTAGCGATAGCGCAACGCTATCTATTGACAACTGCAAGATAACGAACAATACCGCCTCGTATGGTTACGGCGGCGCGATAGCGTCATTTGGAGACGCGTCGCTCGCCAATTGCGTCCTATCAAACAATACCGCAGAAACCGAGGGCGGCGCTATTGTTGGCTTCGACGTGACCCTATCGCTCGAAAATTGCGTTATCTGCGACAATGAAGCATCTGTGGGGGGCGGTGTGGTTTCTGAGAGTAGCGAAATGTCGCTTAACAGTTGCATCGTAACGAACAATACCGCCGTTTCAGGCGGCGGAGTCTATTCTTGGTGTGGTTGGGGTGGCGAAACGACGCTTAACAACTGCGTCGTAACGAACAATACCGCTTCGGACGTAGGCGGTTTGGAACTAATCTCCGGAATAGCGACTCTTTGTAACTGTACGATTGTCGGCAATACGGGGGATTACTGCGGCGGCGTCGTTTTGACGGGGGGCGCCGTCCTCAACGCGTATAATACGATTATCGCTGGCAACAGCGCGTTGGAAGACGGCGAGGACGTCTCTTTCTACGAAGACGAATTCGACGAAGACGCAGGTTTTCCTGTCGCCAACGCATACAACACCCTGTCGAGTTTCTCCGACTGGACAGACGGCGCAAACAATCTAACCTACGACGCTTCGAAACCGCTCTTTACGGACGCGGCAAACGGCGACTATACGCTCGCGGCAAACTCTCAGGCGATCAACAAGGGCGACAATCAGTACGTAGACGCGACGACGAGCGTCGACCTTGCGGGGAACGCGCGCATTTCCGGCGGAACGGTCGACCTTGGCGCGTACGAATACCAAGCTCCCGTCGGTCCGGTTCCGCTCGACGAACCGGTTCTTTCCGTCGCGGGCAAAACGGATGCGACGATAACCGTCTCTTGGAACGCGGTTCCGAACGCCGAGCGATATAGCCTCTCCTACAAGCTCGCGAGCGAAACGACGTGGACGAACAAGAACGTCGGGACGGCGACGAGCTATACGATTACGGGGCT
>CAMZHY010000320.1 GCA_947307005.1 uncultured Planctomycetaceae bacterium | reverse complement strand
AGTGTTTGATTAAGGGGTCGAACATTTTGCTCGAACTTTTTTCCCAAGAAAAGTTTTTTCCTAAAAAACTCTTGCGTTTTTTCTTATAAAATATTCGACCACAAAATCCACTTGCGAATTGATTTCCAGAGCTAGATGTTTCCAGATTTTGACTGACACGGCGATCGGGACGCTCGTCGTTTGATTCGCCGGTTGACGGAGCTTGTCGCGTTTCGTAGAATTATATCGGCGGGCGGATTGTTTTTAACGCAGGTTCGCGTCGGCCTTTCTTTGTCGCGTTTTCCGAACTTTTATTTTCCCGGACTCGGCGGCAATCGCTATGAGATTTCCCTTGAAGAACTCCAAAAGCAGGCCTATAAGGGCAAGATCAAACGCGACGACAAGATTATCGTCGTCAAAACCAAACACGGTCAAACGACGGAAATTGAAACGACCTGCGGCAAGATAAGGGTCGCCGCCGAGGCGTTTGATCAAGGGGAATCCGACCGAAAGGCGGAAGCCGAACGTAAACTCGCGGAAAAACAGGCGAAAGAAGCCGCGCGCGTCGCCCTGGCGCAAGAGAAAGAGGCGGAACTCGCCCGGCGTCAGCTCCAGAAGAACATACTCAAAAGCAAACGGACCTTAACTTCTGAAGAACCGTACTACGAACCGGTTCAGTACGCCGTTAAGAAGTTTATCTCCATTATCATAACGATTACGTCCGTTATTCCCATTCTTGTTTGTTTGTTCTTAGCGTTTAACGCTTTTGGACCGGCTTATCGGCTTGCATACAAGGTCGCTTACGAGGCGACTTACGATGCGGCCTATAAAGTCGCCTACGACTCCGCCTATAACAAAGCCTTTGAGGAGACTTATAACAAGGTCTATAAGGAAGCCTACCAAAAGGCGTATGACGAGGAACTTCAACGACAGAAGAATCTTTTGGAAAGGTCCGGCAAATCGGAGGATTCCGTCGATACGGCGTCATGCGACGAAGTCGGAAAGAAAAAGGGTAAGGAGATCGGCGATTTGGAAGGAGGGAAGGCGGGAGTCGAAGCGGGAAAGGACGCCGGCGACAAGGCTGGAAAATTAGCGGGAAAATCAGCGGGCGTCTCGGCTGGTATTCCTGCGGGAATGTCGGCGTCCTTTTTGGTTATTCTTACGAAAGGCGTCCCGGCGACGATACTGATCCTTTTGCTCTATCTCGTCATGAGAAGTTTTCTCGACGTCGTTCTCACGCTCGCCCAATATCGGACCGAAACGCTTCGACTTGCGATTATCAACGCGGTTGAAAACGCAAACGCCAAACGCCTTGAAACAAACGACGAACAGAAAGAAATCTGACGCGTTTTCGTTAGAACGAGAGCGTTAGTTATTTCCCAGAACGCCGTCTGTCTCGTTTCTTGAGACGGACGGCGTTTGTTATGTCGGCGCCTCCCAAGACGACTCCGTTCCGCGACGACGTTTGATTGACTTTCCCGTAAGACTATCTTTCTGACGTCGTTTACGTTATAATGTCTCTAGGGCTTTCCGTCCGTTTCGATTTCATAACCGGCAAAGGGAAGGGGAGATCGATCATGACGCTGCGAAGTTTTTACGGCGACGGTTCCGCTCCAATGGGCGGTTTTCAGACGGCGCGCCGCGTTTTGACGACGGCGGCGCTCCTTTTGACGTTTCTTCATTTTGCGGCGATCTCGACCGCGCAGGAGTATGCGACGACCCCGTTCGACCCCGATATCTTCGAGGTTCCGCCCGAGTATCGCGGGCATGATCCCGTCGCGATTGTCGCGGCGCTCGAGTCGGAGGTTTTTAACGTCGGGGATTCGGGGCTGCCGCTCGTCTCGCCGGAGTATCGGGAATATCTCGAAGCGCGCGCGAAGACGCTCCTCGACAAGCCGCTCTACGGGGAGCTGACCTTTCGCTCCCGACTTGCCGTCGTCCTCATGAACGACGCGGAACTCGACGACCCCGAGCGCGAGACCGTAACCTGCGAATACCTATCCGCGACTCGGACGATGATCGTTCGCCGCGCGCGCAAAACGCCGCAGGCGGAGCCGACCCTCTGGCGCTTCGGAACCTTCGCGCCCTTCACCGCGTATTTCAGTCTTATGAAGTCGGACGGCGAGACGTACGCGCTCGAAATTCTCACGAACCAGTTTAAAAAACGAACGCCGCCAAAGCTCGAATCATGGACGCTCGTAGGGGTCGAGGAAGAGGATTACGAGCGTCTTAAAGGGACGCTCCGCGTTCTCTGCGCGTTTAACCTTGGAGTCGGTGGGAACGAGTATCTCGGACTTCATCTTCCAACCGTCCGACGTCCGCCGGGCGCGCTCCTGACGGACGAGCCGTTCCCGAAACGCCCGTATAAGCTCCTTTGCGCCGACGAGCCCGAATTCTGGCTCTACGACGGCGCGACCGGCGAAATCCTCGCGAAATATTCCGCGCCCGACGCGCTCAACGGTCGCCGCGTGACGATCCGAAAGTTCCGCGACGGTTCCGTCGCCGAAAAACTCTCCACGCGCGCGCCCGAGCCGCCAAGACCCTTCCCGCCCCCGCGCCGCTTCATGCCGCCGCCCCCTCCGCGCCGATTCCCGCCGCCGCCTCCTCCCCCTCCTTTTCTAAGACGCTTTGACTTTTAACGACGGAAAGACGCCGACGTCGACAACCTCGCGTCTCAAGAAACATTTCGCCCGACTCGTCCGCAAAGCGAGAGACGAGTCGGGCGATTTTATTGTCGGGCAATCCGTTTTCAGTCGGCGCGTTTTATCACGGCGCCGTTTTTTCCGCGGGGACGAATTTCGTCGCGCCGGAGTTCGGCTTGACGCGTCCGTCGACGACTTTGGCGCGAAGCTCGCCGTTCGCGGTCACGCCGATCGAGTTGCCGTTGAAGCGAAGAAGATCGGGCGTGCCGTTGACCGGTCGGTTGAGGACGATCGGCTCGCCGTCGTCGCCGAGGATCGCCATCGTCGTGGAGCCGCCGCCGTCGAGATTGAGTCCGACGTCGGCGCCGCAAAGCTTCAAAGCCGCCCCGACGTCTTCGTAACGCGCGCCGACGCTGTAGTCTTTCTGGCGTCCGTCGATGACGACGAAATACAGATAGCGCTTGTCCTTCGAATATCCGACCGCCGTGCGCGGGTGCGTCGCCTTGTCCGTCTGCGCGACGATCTCGCCGTCCTTGAGGACGACGCGGTTGCCGGAGACCGCCTGCGCGATTTCGGAGAGGTCTTCGTCGGGCGCGACGTCGCGAATCTCAACGTCGCCGTCCTTCTTCACGATGAAGGACGGGAAGCCCTTTTGCGGCTGCGATTCGACGAATCCGTCGCAAACGGCGAGACCGTGAACGTTGGAATCGCCTCCCTGTTTGATTGTTCCGGCGTTAAACGGAGAGTAGAAATTCGCGTTGACTGCAAGCTTCAACCCTGATTCTTTCAGGAATTGCGGGGTCGTCTGCCGATACGTTTCGCGCTCCTCCGGCGCGAAATTCTCGTTCGGCGCGCTCGTTTTGATCGAGATTCCGGGCGCGGTCAGGTCGACGCGAGCGGCGAAGATTTTTTGCAGCGGATCGTCGTATTCGATCCACGACGCAATTTCGACCCCGTCGTACGCCGGAGTCCATTCGACCGGCTCGCCCGTATTGCGAATCGTTACGACGTCGCCGAACTCGACGAGGGGCGCGCCCTCCGCCGTGACGCCGATTCCGTTGCCGTTGAAGCGCAGTCCGTCGGGCGAAATCGCGTTGATCGGCCAGTTGAGGATCGTCGGCTCGCCGTCGGCGCCGCGCGCCGCCATCGTCGTGGAGCCGCCGCCGTCGAGGTTCAAGCCTTGATACGCGCCCGCTTTGAGGAGATCGGCGCCGACGTCTTCGAGGCGCGCGCCGACGCTGTATTCAGGACGCCGTCCGTCGATCGTCATGAGGTAAAGATATTTCTGGTCCTCGGAGAACCCGATCGCCGTTCGAGGGTGCGTCGCTTGATCTTTCTGTTCGAGAACCTTGCCGTCTTTGAGAACGACGGCGGGACCCGAGATCGCAAGCTGAACGTCGGAAAGGTCGTCCGCCTCGTCATACTGGCGAATTTCCAGCGAACCGTCTTTCTTCTGAACGAAGGAGGGGAAATTCTTTTCCGGGCGCGATTCGACGAACCCGTCGCAAACGGCGAGTCCGCGCAGATTCGCGTCGCCGGGCTTCGTGATCGTTCGACCTCCGAAAGGTTTGTAGAACGCGCCGTTGACGGCGAGCGCAAGGTCGGCGCTCTTGAGGAATCCGGGCGTCGTTTCGCGGATCGTTTCGCGTTCGTCGGGCGCGAAGTCCGGGTGCGGCGAGGTCGTTTTAATCGCGACGCCGGGCGCGGTTAGATCGATTCTCGCGACGACGACCCGTCGCAGCGGCTCCTGTTCCTCGAACGTCGTCAGCTCGATCCCGTTGAAGACGGGGGTCCATTTCAGTTCTTCCGCGAAGCTCGCGACGCTCAGAAACGACGCCGTCAGCGCCGCGCAGAGCCCGATGAAAAAGCGTTTGTTCATGATTCCGACCTCCCGGCGTTCTCCGCCGTCCTTCTACGAGTCAACGATAAAACAAGTCCTGCGGCGACGCAGACGAAAAAAACGGCGAAGCCGAGTCCGCGCATGAATTTCGGGACGCTCCAATATCGGAGTTCGCCGTCCTTTTCGATTTTAACCAGCCCCGGCGGTCGCGTCTTGACGATCGGGACGCGCGCGTCGACGACCTCCGTCCCGCCGCGCTCGCCCTTGGCGCGAACGCGCCCCGCCGCGTCGACGTAGGCGGAGAATCCCCCGTGCGTCGCGGTCACGAGCGGACGGCGGTTCTCGATCGCGCG
>CAMZHY010000319.1 GCA_947307005.1 uncultured Planctomycetaceae bacterium | reverse complement strand
CGCGGGCTTATAGGAGAGACTATAACGCTCGGCGTTCGCGTCGACGTTCCACGAAACGGTAATCGTTGAGCCCGTCTCGGCTCCGACGGTCAGAACCGGCGTCGCGAGCGGCGTAGGCGCCTCGTTCGTCTGGACGAGGCGGGTCTTAGAGTAGACGCTCTGGTACTCGACGCCGTCGCCGATCGCCTTGAGGCGAACTTCGTACTCGGAGTTCTTTTCGAGTCCGGTAATCGTGTAGCTCAGATCCGTCCCGACATTCTTGTTCGTCCAAGCCGTCTCGCTCGCAAGCTTATAGGACAAGCTATACCGCTCGGCGTTCGGAACGGCGTTCCATGAAAAGGAAAGCGTCCTCCCCGTTCGAGCCGTTAGGGACAGAGTCGGCGTCGTAAGCGTTCCGGCGACGGCGGACTCGTAAGCGCCAAGGTCGACCGTTCCGCCGTAGACGCGGGCGTTCCCCGCAAAATCGACGTCCGTCGCGACATACTGGGCGTCGCCCTTGTTGGCGGCCTGAGAACTCGCCGCGAGCGTATAGTCGCCAGTTCCCGCATTCGTAAAGAGCGGCTTCGCCGCGCTGTAGATTACGTTTTTCACGCCGGTCGCCCATTTTCGATAGCTCGACAGCGTGTTGAACGCGTTGGCGACGGCTCCGGCTGCGCTAAGATGGACGTCGGCGCCGCCCTTCACCACGTTATTCTCCGCAATAATCGTGTTATACGCGTTGAAGACGGACCCCTCGTCCAAAGAAACGCCGCCGCCGTACCTCGCCGAATTGTCGGCGACCGTGCAGTTATAGAGGGCGACCTCGCCTCCGCAAACGCCCAAGCCGCCGGCGCGAGAAGCGCCGTTTCCGACGACGAGACAGTTTGTCGCGGAGACGCCGCACGCGCCCTGAACGAAGATTCCGCCGCCTAACGACGCTTCGCTGTCGCGGATCACGCAACCGTTGAGCGACAACGTCGCGCCGCTGTTGTAAATAGCGCCGCCGTTACCGTTCGAAGAATAGCCGTTCGCAAACGTTATCCCGTCGATTTCGACGTCGACCGCCTGATCAAGGAACAGGATTCTCGACGTCCCCAACCCGCTGACCGTCAGTCCCGGCTCGGAGGTCGCCGTCAACCGGAGACTGGACGCGTCGATCGTTATCGACTTGTCCGTCGTCAGTTGACCGAGTTCAAGCGCGATCGTTTTTCCTTGGAGCGAACCGTCGAAGGTAATCGTACCGCCTGAATCGGCGTAGCCGATCGCCTCGCGCAGGGAAATCAGCCCGTCGTAATGATTGACGACGTCTAACTCCGTCGTGACGACCGTCGAAGGAGTCTCCAGAACGGGAGCCTGCGTCCACACGTACGCGCGCTCGGAATAGGTCGAGTTGTCGGCCTTAACGCGGAACGCGTAGTTCGTCTCAGGCAACAGCCCTCGGACGGCGACGGAGTTCGTCGCAATATTCTCGACGGTTATGACGTTGGGGCTGCCGACGACGCCATATTCCAGCGTATAGGAGACCGCGTCCGGAACCGCGCTCCAAGTCCATTCGGCGGCGTTCGACGTCTCCGCGTGCGTAGCGATCGTCGGCGCGCTTTGCGCGAAGGACGTCGAAAAGATGGAAAAGGTTTCGCCGGCGTGCCACGGATGCTCTATCTGATAAGTGGAAACGCCTGCGTTCGCGTTGTACGTTTCGGGTTTTCTTACTGCGGAAAACGGTTCGATTTGTTCCGTATACTCAAAAGCGGCGACGCCCGTCGAACACTGACGCAACGCTTTTTTAAACGTTTGCGCATAGCCGGTATACTCGCCGTTCACATAATTAGACCAAGAAGTCTCGTAATGGTTCGAAGACGCGGCGCCTGCGAAATGCGCGGATCCGGAATACCCGTCGGCATAGCCGTTCGCGACCGAGCGGAGGAGTCCCGTCGCCGGATCGAAAATATCGTCTAGGATTCCGCCCGAGTAGCACTGGGAGAAAACGCACGTCGCGTAACCTTGCTCGATCTGGAAGAACGCGTCGCGAACCGTCGTCGCGTCGATCTCGTCGTCCCAGCCGGAAATATATTCGTCGCCGTAGAGCGACGGGTTGGGTTTGCCGCCCCCATGATCCCAGACCCAAGACAGCAAGTGCGAATTCTCCGTCATGCGACTGTTGATCGCAGCGAGCGCCGAAGTCAAGTTCGCGCCGGTCGCCTTGAGAACCGTCGTGCCGGGCGCCACAAAGGACATGTCCGACGTCGTGTAGGAACTCGATTTATCTTTATTGAAGTCGTTGCCAATGTACAGGTTGCAACTTGCGCCAGTCGTATCGCCGTCCGCATAGAGAATATAGATATTGCGAGGATCAAGGGAGAAGTCTTCCACAAGTTCGCAGTAATAATCGGCCAGCGTCAGGTAATACCTCTCCTTATTCAGGAACGAATTCCAGCCGCCGACGAAAAGCAACGCGTAATCGTCGGAGCTAGGATTCTCGGAGACGCGCGGCGCCCAATGCGTGGAGTTATGCGACGCGCCGCCGACGGAAATTCCCGACGGAGCGTACATGCCGACGTCTTGCAGGTCGATCGCCGCCGAGTCGTACCCCAGCGCGGTGGTCGTCATCGTAACGCGATAGATCGAGACGTCCGGATTAACGTCGACAAAGTCGAGGCCGCCGAACTGCGTCAGCCCGATGAGCGCGTCAAACGTGACGTCGGAATCGTTGACCTTGATCTGCGCGCGATCCGATCCGCGTGAAAGGAACGAAATTCCGCCGCTCGTCAGATAATCCACGTTGAGCGTAACCGTGACTTCCGAAAGGTCGAGAACTTCGTCGCAATACTCTTCGGGGTCCAAGAGGATCACGTCGCTCAAGGGCGTCGATTGCGCTTCGTCGATCGCGTCGACAATCGCCTCCGCCGTCCAGTCGTCCGGGATAACGATATTGACGTCCGCCATCGATTCGGGGAGCAGCAGTTCGTCGTAGGTCTCTCGCAAATTTTCGTATTCGCCGAGCGATAGGAACGAGGCGTCCTTCGTCTTGACGGTTTGCGCCGCGGAATAAGGCGAATCAGACCAATAGACGCCGTCGCCCAGCGCCTTCACTCTGACGTAGTAGCCCGTGTCGGAGTCGAGATTGTCGACGATCAAGCGGGTTTCCGTCGCCGCGACCGAGACGTCCGTGAAAAAATCCGCCGATCTCTCTTTGTAACCGACGACGTATCCCGTCGCTTTGGCAACCGCGTCCCACTCGACGCAAAGAGCGTCGGACGCGATTCCCCTCGTCGAGACGGTCGGCGCGCCGAGCGGGATCAGTTCCGACGGTCTCAGAACATTGACGATATCGGAATAGACGCTCCTGTAGTTCACGCCGTCGCCAATCGCCTTAAGGCGAAGGGCGTAGTCGGAGGTCGGATCGAGTCCGACGACCGTATAGCTGAGATTCGTTCCGACGTTCACGTTCGCCCAAGTCGTTTCGTTCGAGGGCTTGTAAGAAAGACTATATCGGACGACGTTGGGGACGGCGTCCCACGAGACGGAAACCGTCGTCGCCGAGACGTCCGCGACCGTTAAAATCGGCGTTTCGAGCGGCGTTGGACTACTCGCCGCGGTCGGAATCGGGGCGTCGCCCGTCCCCAGTTCCGGCGCGACGTCGGAGTCGTCAAGCATACATTCGGAGACGTCGAGAACGTCGACGGCGCTCCTCGCAACGCAGGACTCGTAGGCGGCGAGCGCCGCGGGCGCGAAGAGTTCGCTCCCGGGCGCGACGCTGAGGAGCTCGCGAGACTCAAGGTTTTCGAGCCGCAACGCGCGGGTTCGGACTCGTTCCGCGCGTGAATCGCGATCCGTTCGAGAGATCGTTTTCTCGACAAACGCGCCGATAAGAGACGTCTTCTTCATTTTTGGAACCTTTGAGCGCTATCGTTGTTTCGTCTAACCGCTTCGTTCGAACGCCGATTCGTTCGTACTTTAACGAGGCCTGCTCTTTATCGTTTCGGCGACAAGTTGGCGCGCCTCCCCTAAAACGCGGGGAAAAACACGAGGAATGATCGATTCTAAAAGCAAGCGCTCGAACGCCGCTCCGAGTCTCTCGGATTCTTTTGATCTCGACTCCGAATATTCCAGACGTCGAGAAGGCGAGAGTTTTTCTCCCCCGCCGACGCCGACTCTCGACGCGTTCGACCGTCAACCGCCGAGGAAAACGAACAGTCAAGAGACCGACGTTCCCCTTCGTCGCATTCCCTAAGCCCCGCTCTGACCATTCTATCACAAAAGGAAGTTCCTGAAAATATCCAAACCTTGCCGTTTTCTTAAAATTCGCTAAGACCGCGTTAAAAGGGACGATCATGCGCGCCGTATCGGCAAGTATTCTTTGCGGAATAACGTTTCTTTCCCTCATGCGCCGCTTTGCAACGTCGCCCGACGCCTCGCAAGCGGTTTAAAAGGATTGCGGAACAACATACGGCAAAGGCGCGAATTCCGCAAACGCTTGGTTGCGAAATTCGCGCCTTTGAAACGTTAGGAAGCGCACGGCCTTGTCTTTTACTTTCGTTCGAGAAGACTCGCGACGATCAAGTCGAGGGAATCTTCCATCTCCATTTCGTCGAAGAGTTCGGACTCTTCGTCGAGGAGCGCCGACGAACCAGACTGGAACTCGTAACAGCCCAAGTCGATCGCGGTTCCGCTGACGCGAGGATTCCCCGCGAGGTCGGTCGAACCATGCGAATAGGCGCCGTCGCCGGCGTCGATCGCCTGCGAACCGTTCGCGAGCGTATAGTCGCCGTTCGCCGCGTCCGTAAAGAGCGGCCGCGAGGAGTCGTAGGTCAAGTTGTTCGCGCCAGTCCAGCCTGTGTAACTCGAA
>CAMZHY010000318.1 GCA_947307005.1 uncultured Planctomycetaceae bacterium | reverse complement strand
GCGACAATCAGTTAGAGAAACGTCCTAGCTCGTGGAATAAAGCAAACGTTCAACCGCTGTCAAAGCTCCTCTCCGAGCCGTTCCAGCGCCGCTTTCGCTTCCTCCTCCCCCTCGGCGGCCGCTTGACGATACAGTTTGATCGCTTCTTCTAAATTCCGCTCGACCCCCCTGCCGTTTTCGTAACATTCGCCAAGGCTGAACAACGCGAACGATAAGCCGGCCTCTGCGGCGCGACGATACCACGCGATCGCCTCTTCCATGTTTCGCTCGACGCCCTTGCCGGTTTCATAACAATCGCCAAGGTTGTTCATTGCGTATCCGTCGCCCGCCTCGGCCGCTTGGCGATATAACCGGGCCGCTTCCGCATAATCCCGCTCGACGCCTAGTCCGTGCTGATAACTACGGGCAAGAAGGCTCGTCGCCTTGGGATCGCCCGCCTTCGACCCTTGACGAAACAGTTTAACCGCTTCCGCGTAATCTTGAGCGACGCCTCTGCCGTCGAAGAAACAATCGCCAAGAAAGAACAACGCGTCGGAATTGCCGCCCTCGACGGCTTGACGATAGCGCTTGACCGCTTCTTCACAGTTCCGCTCGACTCCGTAGCCGCGTTCGTAACAAAGACCAAGGGTAAACGCCGCGTCGGAATGCCCCGCCTCCGCCGCTTGACGAAACAGTTTAACCGCTTCCGCGTAATCTTGAGCGACGCCTCTGCCGTTGAAGTAACAATTGCCAAGAAAGAACGCCGCGGAAGAAACGCCGGTCTCGACAGCCTGACGATAACATTTGACCGCTTCTTCCCAATTCTGCTCGACGCCGTTGCCGCGTTCATAACAAACGCCAAGATAGAACGCCGCCGTCGATTCGCCGGCCTCGGCGGCTCGACGATACCATTTAACCGCTTCCTTCATGCTCCGCTCGACGCCCGCGCCGATTGCATAACAATAACCAAGGTTAAACATCCCCATTGAATTGTCGGCTTCTGCGGCTCGACGATACCATATTGCCGCCTCTTCTAAGTTCTGTTCGACGCCGAAGCCGTCATAGTAGGAAGCGCCTAATAAGAACATCGCCGTCGATTCGCCCATCCCCGCCGCCCGGCGATACAGCTCGACCGCTTTTTCCAGATTCCGTTCAACGCCGACGCCGTACCTATAACATTGGGCAAGATAGATCAACGCCTGTGAGTCGCCGACGTCTGCGGCGTGGCGATACAGCCTAACAGCTTCTTCATCGTTCTGTCTGACGCCGCGACCGTGTTCATAACAAAGACCAAGAAAGACCATGCCCGTCGAATCGCCCGCTTCCGCCGCTCGACGATACCAACCGACCGCTTCTTCCAAGTTCCGCTCGACGCCCGCGCCTTCTTCATAACACTCGCCAACGCAAACCAGCGCGTCTAAATCGCCCGCTTCCGCCGCACGGCGCCACAACTTGATCGCTTCTTCCAAGTTCTGATCGACGCCGTCGCCGTTTTTATAACAAACGCCAAGGAAGAACAGCGCCTTCGATTCGCCCGCCTCCGCCGCGCGGCGAAACCATTTGACCGCGTCCGCGCCGCTCCGCTCCACGCCGTCGCCGTTTTTATAACAGAGGGCAAGGTTGAACGCCGCCTTGGATTCGCCTTCATCCGCAGCGCGGCGCCACCCGTGAGCCGCTTTTTCCGATCTCTGCTCGACCCTGTCGCCCTTCATATATCAGACGCCAAGGTTAAACATCGCGACGGAATCGCCATACTCCGCCGCGCGGCGCCACTGCTTGATCGCTTCTTCAACGTTCAACTCGGCGTCGGCGTCAGACGCCTCGGCTTCTTCCACGTCCTCCGCCGCTCGATCGAGCAGGGCGTCCCAATACCGCCCGACGTCCTTACGAACGTCGACATGACCATCCTTCATCCTAGAATCGCCTTCAATCGACATTGATCGTCTTCCTCTCAAGAAATAAGGCGCCGTTAAAAAACGCGACCGTTTCGCCAAGCTTCGCCGTTTTCATGTTCTACGGTTCAACCTCAAGACTTGAGGGATGAAAACAGGCGTTTGACCAGCGTTAAAAAACCTTTTAGAGCCGTTTCAAGCCATTCCTCAACCCGCTGTCCGACGCTCTTGCGGCGAGCGCGACGAGCGGCGCGCCTAATCTTCATCAGTGAAACGCCGCTCTCCGCCGCGCGGCGCCGCCACTTGACCGCTTCTTCTAAATTTCGCTCGACGCCTCTGCCTTTTTTATAACAGAATTCAAGAAGACCCGTCGCGATTAAATTGCCCGCCTCCGCCCCTTGGCGAAACCATTTGACCGCCTCGACGTAATCCCGCTTGATTCTTCCGCCTTTGTAATAATAAAGACCAAGTTCAAGCATCGCGTCTGAATTCCCCGCCTCCGCCGCGCGACGTTGCCAATTCGCCGCTTCCACGACGTCCCGCTTAACCCCTACGCCGTTATAATAACAACTGCCAATGATGCGCATCGCTGACAAATTGCCCGCCTCCGCCGCGCGACGAAACCAATTCGTCGCTTCGTCGCAATTCCACTTAACCCCTATGCCGCGACCATAACAATTGCCAAGTTCGAGCATCGCGGATGAATCGCCAGCCTCTGCGGCTCGGCGATACCACGCCGCCGCTTCCGAAAAATTCCGCTTGACGCCTGCGCCAGTGAAATAACATTGACCGAGATTGCACATAGCGACTGAAGAGCCGACCTCCGCGGCGCGGCGAAACCATTTGACCGCTTCTTCCATGTTTCGCTCGACTCGCTCGCCCTTGACATAACATGCGCCAAGGTGATTCATCGCGCTAGAATTACCCGCCTCCGCCGCGCGGCGATACCAATTGTTCGACTCGACAAAGTCCCGTTCGACGCCTGCGCCTTCTTCAAAACACTCGCCAAGAATGACCATCGCGTCTGAATCGCCATCCTTCGCCGCCCGGCGCCACAACTTGATCGCTTCTTCGCTGCTCCGTTCAACCCCTTCGCCGTTATTATAGCATATGCCAAGGATGAACGTCGCCTTCGAATCGCCCGCCTCCGACGCCCGACGAAGCTGCTTGACCGCGTTCGCGTCGCTCTGTTCCACGCCGGCGCCGTTGTGATAACAATAGGCAAGGTTGAGCGCCGCCTTCGGTTCGCCCGCCTCCGCCGCGAGGCGATACCATTTCGCCGCTTCCTCTAGGTTCCGCTCGACCCCGTCGCCGTTTTCATAACAAACGCCCAGTAAGAACATTGCCTTCGATTCGCCAGCCTCCGCCGCCCGACGCAACCATCTGACGGTCTCTTCTAAATTCCGCTCGACCCCGTCCCCCTTTTCATAGCAAAAAGCAAGGTTGAACATCGCCTTCGATTCGCCGGCCTCCGCCGCGCGGCGATACCATTTCGCCGCTTCTTCCATGTTCCGCTCGACCCCGTCCCCCTTTTCATAGCAAAAAGCAAGGTTGAACATCGCCCTCGCGTCCCCCGCCTCGGCGGCCCGGCGACGCCACTTCGACGCTTCTTCTAGGTTCCGCTCGATCCCGTCGCCCTTTTCATAGCAAAGCGCAAGGTTGTGCATCGCCTTCGGTTCGCCCGCCTCCGCCGCCCGACGCTGCCATTTGACGGCTTCTTCGCAACTCTGCTCGACCCCATAGCCTTCCATGTAACAAACGCCAAGATTGAACATCGCGGTGGAATCCCCCAACTCCGCCGCGCCGCGCCATTCTTCGATCGCCTCTTCATAGTTCAACTCGGCGGCGGCGCGTTCATCGCTAACGCCGGAATCGAACGTCTCCGATCGTTCAACGTCCTCCGCCGCTCGATCAAGCAAATTACCCCAGTACTGATCAAAGCGCTCGCCGTCTTTACGGCAACTGTCGAGATCGTTCGTCGCGCTGAAATCGTCTATCATTGACATTGCTCGTTCTCCTCTCCAACCATAGGTCGCAAAGCTGCGCGTCGCGACAAAAACGCCCGCGTTGCAAGACAAAAGTCCAAAGTCGCTTTTGCGTATTGGGATTCAATTTCGTAACAATAGAACCAAACAGACGTTCAACTGCGTTAGAATTCCGTTCCAGCGCCGCCGTCCCCTTGTTTCAAAGCGACGCTCCATAACGACCATCGCTATGCCGTAACCCGACTTCGCCGCTCGACACGCTATTTTCTCTCCTCCGATTCATTTTGCTCGACGCCGTCGTCGTTCTGATAATTCCGAGCGCGAATGAACATTGCCTGTGGATCGCTTACGCCGAAAAATAGGGGACGCAATTTCTGGCGCGCGTCTTCCTGAATCGGTTTCAGTCCGTCGATTATTCTACGAATCTCGTCGGGAGAAAACGACGAGCGGGAATTTTTTGCCGACGACATTGGTTATTCTCCTTTCAAACGCTAAAACCAAGAGTTAAAAAACGCGGCTGGAACCGGTCTCGCGACAGAGCAAAACGCGGAAGCCTAGATCCTCGTAGCGGTCGTTGGGCTCGTACCAATCGCGGCTTGCGGAGCGTCTGGCAACCCCCGCGTAACGCCCCGATTCCTTGATCCAATCCCCTTCGACTCGTTCCGTCGTTTTTCCTAACTCTCAACAACTGTAAACAAAAGGGGGCGTCGCCATGGGAATGCCGAAATCAAGCGCGATATGCAACCGCCCGTCGAAGACGTTTCGCTTTACGCTTCGTTTGCGTCGGTTCCCGCAATCTCTCCCTTAAAATCATTAGAAAGCAATTCAGTCAAATTTTCCTCCAATTCCGCAAGTGGAATGATAGTATTAAAACCTTCGCAGTTTTTGTCGTTAAGATAACACAAGATATACCGACTCTTCGGCGTATTGAAAAACTTAGCTCTTTCCTTCTGCTTAGAAAAATCAATGTTTCCTGATTTAGTCTCAAAAATATAAAATTT
>CAMZHY010000317.1 GCA_947307005.1 uncultured Planctomycetaceae bacterium | reverse complement strand
ATGATAACACGCTCCAAAGTTCCGTCAAGCGAGTTTGGAAAAAAAATATGGAAAATTTTTTACAAGACGCGTCAAAACGACTCCGCCGAATAGAAGAGGACGTTTGTCGCAAGGTAAAACGCGCTCTTTTGCGTCAACCCTTCGCAGTTTGCCGCCACGCTGTTTTCGAGGGCGCAACTCACGTCGTACGGGGAAAAGAGGAGAATCCAGCGACCGTCGCGGGCGATTCCTTTGAGTTTCGGCGCCGATTCAACCGTTTTTGTCGCCGTCTTCCCCGCGCTATCCGTCCCTCGAAGACGATATTGAAGCTTTTCGATTTTGAAACCGCCGTATTTCCCGGTAAACAAGGGGTCATCGGCGGGAACGTCGACGAGCGATTCGTCGGGCAGAACTTCGGCAAGTTCTTCTTCCAGCGATTTCGTAAAAGTCGGCGACGCGCAAACTGCGTTGACGAAAAGGAAACCGCCGCGATCGAAGTAGAGCCGCAGTCGTTCGCGTTCCTCCTCGCTAAAGGAGAAGGCGTTTCGCCCGTGCATAAAGAGCGTCGGATAGTCGAAGACGTCGTCGCCCTTTAGAGACGTATGGGGCGTATAGAGCTGAACGGGAACGCCGAGACGCGCGCGAATTGTCTTCATCAGATTCGGAAGAGCGCGAGGCGCGCACGAGGAGCCCGCGCCGCAATCGAGGACGCCGGCGAAAAGGCTGTTTCGAGCGTCGCGATTCTTCTCCAATTCTTCGGCCACGTCGGCGGCGATTTCATCTTTGAACTTCATCTGACGGTTCGTCGCGTAGGAGAAGATATTGACGCCCAGAATAAACGCCGCCTCCTGTTCCGCCAGCGCTTTCGCCGTCGGCGGATTCGTCGCGGACGCGCCTCGCGGGCGTTTCGTCGCCGCCTCCCACAGGCAGGAGAGGGACGGACGGTCGCCAAAAACGCTTGGCGCCGAGCCGTCGGCGCCTCGAGTCGGCTTGAACGCGGGGACGAAAACGACGCTCGTGCGACATCCAAAATCGACGCCGTAGACGGGCCGCGCGTATTCGGCGGGGACGGGCTTTTCGGCGGACCATATCGGGTGCGTCGGTTCGAGCAGTCGAAGTTCTCCGTCGTCTTCCGCGAGCGCCTCGCGAATCAATTCGCGGAACCCTTCTTCAAAGGAAACGTCGCCGTCGAGTCCCTCGGCGAAGATGAAACCGCCCTGCTCCAAGTAGCCGCGCAGATTCTGAACGAGACGTTTCTTTTCGTCGGGGTTCTTCGGGATCGGACTCATCGTTCCGTTGACGACGAGAATCGGCGATTGGAGCAGATCGTCGAGCGTCGCGGATCGAGCGTCGATCGTCTGCCAGACGAGACGCTGATTCCATTCTTTTTCCACGCGATCCGTCAGATGCGCGAGATCGTTCGGGTGCTCGTTCCAAAAGTTTTCCTCGCCGTATTTGAGTTTAGAGGCGAGCGTCGGCCAACGTCCTTTGGAAAGGAAAAGGAGCGCGAACGAGGTGGTTACGCAGTTGTTGTTGGCGAAATCCTTCTGGGCGTTCCAGAAATCGGAGAGCGCGCCTTTTCGTCGCAATAGAACTTCGGCCCCTTCGCGATACCAGTCGCTCTGCCCGACAAAGCGGTTCGCGGTAAGGCGTCCGACGCGCTCGAGTCCGTAGAGGTAGTAGAAGAAGTACGAGTCGCTTCCCGCGGCGCGACCGGGATTCGTTCTTACGCTGAAATGCTTTCCGAGCCAGTTAAGCCCGCGCGAGATTCGGACGGCAATTTCGTCCTCGGCCTCCTCGCAGCAAAAAGCGCGATCTCCCTCGATGCGCGCCCGCGAGATTTCACGCGCTCCGGAGCAAATCGCGAGGGACGCGATCCCCGCGCACGTCATGCTCCCCGTCCCGTAGCCGCTCGGAAAGCCTTCGGCGTTGAGCGAAGAAGAACGATATCCCCACGAGCCGTCTTGATTCTGCATGCGAAGCCAATAATCCTCCGCCGCGTCCCAAACGGAATCGTCGATTTTGAAACCTGCGAGTTCCGCCTCAAAGAGCGCGAGAATCGCGAATTGGGAGTTCGAATTGTCGGCGCGTTCGGCGTCCTGTCGCGCGCCGACGTACGACCAGCCGCCGAAATGATCGTTGCGCGTCTTCATCTGGCGTTCGACGAGCCACGCGACGTTTTCTTGAATCTCGTTGCGATACTCCTCGGGGTCGGCGAGACAAAAAACCATCGTCTGGAGCGAAATCGGATACGTCTGGTTCTGATCGAGCGCGGAAAAGCCGCGAAGATACTCCAGCGCCTTCGCGAGCGTCGGATCGGTTTTATCGAGTCCCGCGGTTAGCAGCGCCAGAGAACAGAGGGCGGTTGTGCCCGGCTCGTAACCGGGGTATTCTTTCCAGGACCCTTGTTTTGTCTGTTGTTTTTTGAGAAAGGAGATCGCGCCCTCGATCGCCGCCCGAGCGGCTTCGGCGGAAAGAATATCGCGCGACTCGGCGCGAGCGTCGGGATCGGAACCGTCGCCTTCGACGTCGGCGTCCGGCGCAGCCTGTTCGAGATCGATTGTCGCCTCGGTCGGCGACGCAGGATCGCGCACGGAAAGCGTCCCGCGTTGCGCAAAAGCGACGTTCGTAACGATCGTCGCGACTCCCAGCGCGAGAAAAAAAGCGCCGACGTGCAAAACATCGGGGATTCTTCTACGTTTAACCAATCTTTTCGTCATACGAAATGTTCCGCCTTGCGACGCCAAAACGATAATTTCATCGACGAACATATTTCATCGATGAATCCAGCTTTTGGGCAAATTCCATTTTGTTCCGTTCAACAGTCTCCTTCGCTCCCTTTCGTTTATCTCTTTTCGCGGTCTTTTTAACGACTTCGTCAGTAATCTTGCGCATGGATTTAGCGCCTTTTCTTGAAGTCTCAAAGCATGAAGCAAAACCGATAGCGACGAACTAGTTCAATTGATTTGCAATCTCCTGAACACGCGCGACGGGTAGCGACGTCAGATAGGCGACGCGATCAAGGGTGAACGTCCCTTCTTGGAGTAGCTTTTGAACAAATTCCGTTTTATTTTGTTCGGCGGTCTCTCTCTCTACTCTCTCGGCGGTCTCTCTCTCTACTCTCTCGGCGGTCTCTCTCTCTACTCTCTCGGTGGTCTCTCTCTCAACTCTCTCAACTCTCTCGGCAGTTTCTTTCGCAGCCTTTTTAACGGCCTTTTCTACGGCTTCGTCAACTGCTTCGCTGATCAAATCGTCCATAATCTTGCACATAGAACTTTTTTGAAGTATCGTGTTATTTTAGCAATCGGTTTAAGGAACATTTCGTCGGGATCGGGACAGCGCATGTCGTGGACAAGTTTGCCGAGTTCCGTCGTGAAATCTTCGTAGGCGCCGTTCACGTATATTATGTGTTCGCCGTCGTTGAAGAGACGATTTTCCTCCTCGATCCGACGTTCAATATGATAAATGAGACGTCCTCCGTTAAGAACGTCTTGTTCCGTGATGAAGACGACGCAACACTCGGGAAGTTCCTTGATTTTCTGGCGCGGCTTCAGCAATTTGGAGTCGATCATCGCCGAATAATATCGGGCGCGCGTCGGATCGGCCCCTTCGTTGGCGCGTTGAACCTCGATATTATACTTTACCCCAGAGGAGTCCGTTGCGAAGACGTCGAGCCGAGCGCCGCGTCCCGATAGACTCGCAAGCGGTTTCTGCGTATGAACCTCCGTCACGACCAAATCGGGTTTCTTCATGATAATACGCAAGACGAACTCGGTCAATTTGACGTTGTCCGAAAAACACGCGCTCATAAAGACGTCGTCCATAAGACGAAAATCCTTGATCTTCTCGAGGTTCTTTTGACGTTGTTTAGATAGGGTCATACAACTCGCAATTCCTCCTGAGGACAGTCTCGACGCCAACGCGACCTACCCCCCACATTGTACGCGCAACGAGCGGATATTCAATCGCGTTTCTGAAGCTGAGTCAAGCTTTTCTTAAAATAATATTTTCTAATAAAACGGCAAATTTCAATTAAAATCTTCTATTTCAGAGGGAAAATGTAGACTTTAACGTTCATTTCCGGTAGGATTTACGGGCCGCTGTCTGTATTATCACGCTTTGAGACGCGGTATTTGCGGACGGAACGCCGCGCCATATTACGGATTAATCGATCATTGATTGCTGAAGAGGATTCTCATGAAGAAGAAGTCCGCCTCGTTGAAAAGTCTCAAGCCCCGCCTTGTTTGGTTTGAACCTTTGGAATCAAGGGCGCTGCTTTCGGTCGCGCCATGGAGCGCGGAGGACGCGGCGGTCGTTCAGACGCTGCAAACGGACGACGCGCCGATCGATCTGAGCGCCGCGACCGCCGAACTGACGGAAAACGCGTGGAAATCGGACGCGGCGGACTCCAACTGGAGCAACGGTGCGAACTGGACCCTCGGTCACGCGCCGAAGAGCGACGAAATCGCGACGATCGCCTCGGGCAAGACGGTCGAGATCGCCAAGAACGCGAGCGTCGGCGCGGTTCAATGCGCGGGAACGCTCAACGTCAAGAGCGGAACGCTCACGGTAACCGCCGGGGCGTCGACCGTCACGGGGACGCTTAGCGTCGCGTCCGGCGCCGGAATCACGGCGTCGGGCGAAGGAACGACGTTCGCCGCCGACAAACTAACGACCCTCGACGGCGCCAAACTCTCCGCAACCGGCGGCGCCTCCATGTCGTTCGCCAAATTGACCTCGTTTACAAACGGAACGATGACGCTCAGCGGAACAGGCGCGACGATCTCCGCTTCAAAATTGACGAATATCAACAACAGCGTCTTTAGTCTTTCGGGCGGCGCCCAGCTAACGATCAACGCGGAAAGTTACGAAGGGAACTAT
>CAMZHY010000316.1 GCA_947307005.1 uncultured Planctomycetaceae bacterium | reverse complement strand
CGCGAAGTTTAATTTCACCAACGAGGGAGGCGTTTGCGGCACGACCCGTATTCTCAAGAATATCTGCGGCATGTGGCTTCTTCAAGAATGTCGTCGCAACTGGCGGCAGGCTGGCAAAATGAACGCCGCAGGGCAACCGATCGATTGGGAAGACATGAACGTTCTGACCGCGAACGCGACCCCGTTCCGAACCTTTATCGATCCAGACGCGCCGGAATTCGCGAAGCCGGCGAATATTCCCGAGCTTATTCGCGATTACGCGCGTCGCACCGGACAGATTATTCCCGATACCGACGGCGCCGTTCTCCGCGCGATCGTCGAAAGTCTCGCGCTTAAGTTCCGACGCGTGCTCGGCATGTGCGAAGAAATCGGCGGACGCAAAATTGAGACGATTCACGTCGTCGGCGGCGGCATCAAGAACAAGATTCTCATGCAGGCGACCGCCGACGCGACGGGACGCCGCGTGGTGTGCGGTCCAATCGAGGGCACCGGGGTCGGCAACGCGTTAATGCAAGCGATTGGCGCGGGCGACGTCGCCGGCGTCGACGAGGCGCGCGAAATTGTGCGCAATAGTTTCGATCTCGAATACTACGAGCCGAATCCGAACAGCGTATCTTCTTGGGACGACGCGTACGGGCGATTTGAACAGATCGTCCGCTGAGTTTCGAACGCTCCGGCGACGAAGCGCGCGGCGTTGTTTTACGTCCTTTCGCGATGATGGCGGAGGGGCGTTTTCTTTTGGCGACCGGGATGCGGCGGGCGTTTGCGGTTCCGACCTCAACTTGTCATCGCTCTCTTTTGCGGGATACTGAACTGAACCGTCGGATGCGGAATCGTTCTAGGCGTCCGACGCGGTTTACGTTGTTTTGACCGTCCCGCGTCGCCGTAATTCGCGGCGCTTGAGAGATGTTATGAAGCGCGAACTTCCGCAGATCGAGTCGTCGGACGCCGAGGGCGTCGCGACGGCGATTCCTTCTGAACGCAAACCTTTTGTCCTGCTCCGTCCGTTCCTAGCGTGTCGAAGGTTCTTGCGGTTTCTCTACGACTGGGTGTTGTCGTGGGCGCATTCTCGTTTTGGAACGATCGCGCTCGCCGTCCTTTCTTTTGCCGAAAGTTCGTTCTTTCCGATTCCTCCCGACGTGTTGCAACTTGCGCTTTCGGTGGAACGACCGAAGCGTTCCTTCTTTTACGCCGGCGTGAGCGCGATCGCGTCCGTTTGCGGCGCCGCGCTTGGGTGGTACATCGGCTACGCCCTGTGGGAAGCCGTCGGACCCGTTTTTGTGCCGGCGATTATTTCGCAGGCGAATATGGACAAGGTCGGCGCCTTCTTTGACGAGTGGGGATTCGCCGCGCTCTTTGTCGCCGCGTTTACGCCGATTCCGTTTAAAGCGTTCACGATTTCCGCAGGCGTCGCGGGAATGTCGTTGCCGATTGTTCTCCTGTCCTCGCTTGTGGGACGCAGCGCTCGCTTCTTCCTGATGGGATCGCTCGTCTACTTTCTTGGCGCGAGGGTTTCACGCTGGATCGACAAGTATTTTGGATGGTTGACGATAGCGCTTTTGGTTCTCCTATTTGGCGGTTTTTACTGTGTTAAATACCTGTTTTAGCGAACGCGGCTCCGATTGTGCGTTTTGACGACTGTGAGGAACGATTTAAATGGCGGATGAAGTTAACGATCTATTTGACAGCAGCGATTCCGTACGATCGGGGAAACCCCTAGAATACGCTCAGACCATCGTTTTTCCCGGTCCGATTAAGCTTACGACCGGCGGAATTCTTCCCGAGATTAGGGTCGCTTACGAGACGTATGGCGAGTTGTCCCCTCATAAAGACAACGCGGTCCTTATTTTTCACGCGCTTTCCGGCGATTCTCACGTTGCGGCGCACAATGAGAACGACGATCCCGGTTGGTGGGACGTCCTTGTTGGACCGGGCAAATACGTCGATACGAATCGGTATTTCGTTATCTGCGCCAACGTTCTCGGCGGTTGTCGCGGCACGACCGGTCCCGACAGCGTCAATCCGGAGACGGGCAAGGAATACGGAATGAATTTTCCGCCAATCAACGTCGCCGATATCGTCGACGTCCAACGGATGCTTGTCGAGTCGCTGGGAATAGAGCGGCTTTTGGCGATTATCGGCGGGTCTCTTGGGGGACTGATGGCGTTGGACTGGGGCGTTCGTTATCCCGACAGCGTGTCGGGGATTGTCGCAATTGCGACGGGCGCTCGAATGACGATGCAGGCGCTAGCGTTCGACGTCGTCGCGCGCAACGCGATTATGAGCGATCCGCACTTTTACGGAGGCGAATATTACGACAAGGAAGAAGGACCGTCGACGGGGCTGGCGATCGCGCGAATGCTCGGGCATATCACGTATCTTTCCCAAGAGTCGATGAATCGCAAGTTTAACGCGGATCGCAACGTTGGGCGAAAAATCGACACGTCGTTCGAGACGAAGTTCTCCGTCGGTTCATACCTCGCTTATCAGGGAGGCAAATTTGTCGAGCGTTTTGACGCCAACAGCTATTTGGCGCTGACGCTGGCGCTCGACGCTTTTGATCTCGGGCCCAGCCGCGAGGCGCTGATTGCCGCGATGCGTCGTTCAATGTGTCGTTGGCTTTTCGTCAGTTTTACTTCCGATTGGCTCTTTCCGTCTTTTCAGGCGCGAGAACTCGTCGACGCGGCGATTGCGGCCGATAAACGCGTCAGTTACTGCGGGATTAAGAGCGATTGCGGACACGACGCGTTTCTACTTGAGAGCGAATCAAACGTTTACGGCGGGTTGACCGATTCGTTTTTGCATCATTTAAGTCTCGATTGGCAAAATAACGATCCCGAACGACGCGATCAACTCAACGCCGATTACGGCAAACCGACGCCGCCTCAGAAGGAACGCGTCGATTTCGACACGATCCTTTCGCTGATTCCCCCGAAGACGAGAATTTTGGACCTCGGCTGCGGCAAAGGCGAATTGCTTTTGCGCCTTAAAGAACGCGGACATGATCGCGTTATGGGGGTTGAAATCGAAGAGAGACGCGTTCTTCAGTGCGTGGAGAACGGTCTCGACGTTATCATGGCGGATTTGAACGAAGGGTTGAAATCTTTTTCAGACCATCAGTTCGACTTCGTCGTCCTCTCAATGACGCTTCAGCGCATTGCGAACGTCGAGATTGTTCTTAAAGAAATGTTGCGAGTCGGTGCTCGCGTCATTGTGAGTTTTCCTAATCTCGGATACCGAAAATACCGCTCTCGACTCGACGACGGGCGCGCGCCTGTGACCGATCCCCGTTCCGATAAAAATTGGTATAATACGAAGGACGTGCGTTATATGACAATCGCCGACTTCGAAGAATTTTGTCGTGAAAAAGGATGCAAGATTTTTCGGAAAGTCGCGCTCAATTCAGAAACGGGAAAGGTTGTCGCCGATCGTGAAAACGAGGACGCCGACGTCGTGGTCGTTGTTTTAGGGAGTTGAGACGGATGGGAGCCCTCCTTGGGCGGTCGATTTTTCCTAAATTCAGACGAACTTTCGCTGAGTCGGCTTGACGAAATCCCCATTTGTCCCTTATATTATGCAAATCGGCGCGTTCGAATGAGCGAACGCCCCTGTCGTTCGCGTTTAAAGGATAGACTCAATGAAAAAATCGAAAAAAGCAGACGAAAAAAACAGTCTTGAACAGCTTTTGCTTCGTTGGAAGCGTTATTACGACGAGAACAAGACGAAGGTTCTCCAGTTCGTTCTGGTTTTTGCGGTCGTAGTCATTGCCGTCGCGGTTATCCGCTCCGGCGTCTTCAAGAAGTCTAATAAGAACGACGTCGTCGACACGACGTATTACGCCGCGACGCAGGCGTCCTTTGCCGGCGCGGGCGCGCCTGACGCCGACGCGTTTGCCGTCAACGCTTCCGCTTACGGTTCCACCGTCGCGGCTGGCGTTCTCCATGTCGACGCGGGCGAAGCCTACGTTCGCCGCGGATTTGAGGACGTCTCGAAGAAGCAACGTTACAGCGCGGGGACGAAGCTCGAAGAGGGCGAGAAGCTTAACGATCCGAAGGCGAGCTACGCGTCCGCCGTCGAGGAATTTGAGAAAGCCGCCGCGTGCTCCGACGCCGACATTAAGGCGCGCGCTTACTATGGCGAAGGCGCCGCGCAGGAGTCGATCGCGTCCGTTTCCGAGAACGACGAAGCCGTCGTCGCCGCGCTTGACGCCGCGAAGGCTTGCTATGAAAAGGTCGCGTCCGCTTCGGCGAGTTCGCCCTACGCGTCCCTGGCGAAGAAACGCTTGGAAAGTCTCGCGAACCCCGCGACCGTCGATTACTACAAGGCGATCGCCCACGCTTTTGTAACGCTGCCAGATCCTGCCGAAACGCCTTCGATTACTTCTGGCGACGATTCTCTCGAAGTTGGCGCGCCTGTCGACGTCAACGAAGAATTCAATCTCAACGAAGACAGCGAAGGGGAAAAGCCCGCCGACGACGCGGCGCCCGCCGCCGAAGCTTCGGTTGAAGAAGCCGCGTCCGCTGAGGAAGCCGCTCCCGCGGAAGAAACGACGACTGTAGAGGAAGCTCCCGCAGCTGAAGAAAGCGCGCCTGTCGAAGAAGCTCCCGCCGCGGAGACGACCGAGGCCGCTCCCGCCGAGTGATTGTCGACAGTCTTTGCGATATTGCCGATCATGCCGCAGGTTTCCTTTCGAGGAGGCCTGCGGTTTTTCTATGTATGACGGGCATGCCCCGAGTCTTGGGTGAAATTCCCAAGGAGCGTAGTTGCCGACGAATCCGGTAGCGACTTGCCAGTTTCATGCCGCAGGGTATGGGAGAGAGGAAGCAATAGCGAAACTGCGGCCCTACGGACAGGAACCCGA
>CAMZHY010000315.1 GCA_947307005.1 uncultured Planctomycetaceae bacterium | reverse complement strand
ATATGCCTGAATGCCGGGCGGTTTGGCGAGCTTGTCGATCCGTTCGACGGGCTGATCTCGCTCCGCGAAGCGCTCGACTATGCCGAATCCGGCGCGACGATTACCTTCGACAGTTCGCTCAAAAACAAAACGATTGCGCTCGATTCACAGCTCGGACAACTCGCGACGGATAAAACGCTAACAATCGACGCGGCCAGTCTCTGGGACGCGACGACTTCCGCGCCAGGACTGACAGTTAGCGGTCAGAACGCGACGAAAATCCTGTATATCTATTATGGCGCCAACGTTGAAGTCGATGGAATAACGTTTGCCAACGGTTCTTCGACGGATAGTGTCGGCGATGCTATTTGGGGCGGTTCCGGGGGCGCTATTTGCAACGACCACGCGACGTTATCGCTCAATAATTGCGTAATCCGCGACAGTGAAGCGAGGGTCGGCGGCGGAATCTATTCTTGGTATGCCGTTTCGACGCTTACTAACTGTACGATAACAAATAATACCGCGTGTCCTAACAACCGCTATGGAGGCGGCGGCGGGTTGGATTCTGACGGCGAAAGTGAAACGACGCTTATTAATTGCGTCATAACGAACAATTCCACCACTACTTACGGCGGCGGGTTCAGCGACCGAGAAGGGTCTATTCTCACGGCGGTCAACTGTCTCTTCGCTGGAAACAGCGCTAAATACGGCGGCGGTCTGAATCTTTACGGGGAAGCGAATCTATATAACTGCACGATCGTAGACAATACGGCGACCTACGGCGGCGGCATTAATTTGAACAAATATGAAAGTTATTACACGGCTGAAAATGCCTCCGAACTCAGCGCATACAACACGATTATCGCGCGCAATAGCGCGACGACTGATGGAGACGATCTCTACCGCAACAGTTCCGACGCCTATGCGCGCGCATGCAATACGCTGACGAGTTTTACAGGCTGGCAAGACACTGACGACGTCTATGCCTACGACGCCTCGAAGCCGCTCTTTACGAACGCGGCTGCGGGAGATTACACGCTTGCGGCGAACTCTCAGGCGCGCAATCAGGGGGACCATGAATGCGTCGAGACGAGCGTCGACCTTGCAGGGAACGCTCGTATTTCAGGCGGAACGGTCGACATTGGCGCTTACGAATACCACTCTTCTTCCGAACAGGAACCGCGCTCGACGGTCGTCACGACGAACCTCGACGTCGTCGACGCGTACGACGGCAAGATTTCGCTCCGCGAAGCGGTCGACTACGCCAATCCCGGCGACACGATTACCTTCTCCGATTTCCTCAAAGGAAAGACGATCGCGCTCGACTCGGAACTCGGTCAACTTGAAGTCGACCAATCGATCATGATCGACGCGTCCAGTCTCCGCAGCGCGACGTCGGCGCCGGGGCTGACGATCAGCGGTCAGAACGCGACAAGAATACTGCTCCTTGGCGCCGTCGACGTTGAAATCAATTGGATCACGTTTGCGAACGGTTATACGGAATATAACGGCGGCGCTATTTACAGTTACGCCGCAACGTTATCTCTCAATAATTGCGCCTTCCGCGATAATAAAGCGTATGAGGGCGGCGGGGTGTATACTGATTTCAATACCAAAACGACGCTTGCTAATTGTACCGTAACAAACAATACCGCCGACTACATGGGCGGCGGTATTGCCAACGAGTCAACGATATCGCTCATTAATTGCGTAATCAACGGCAATGAAGCGCACGAAGGCGGCGGATTGTGGACTTGTTACGGTAGCGAAGCGACGCTTGCCAATTGCGTGTTAACGAACAACGCCGCACCCCAAGGTTTTGCTGACGGCGGCGCCATTTGCGGCAACCACGCGACGTTACTGCTCACAAATTGTACGATAAGCGGCAATGAAGCGGAAGACGGCGGCGGGTTGTATGCCGAGGGAAGCGAAACGACGCTTATTAACTGCTCCATAACAAACAATACCGCCGAAGGAGGCGGCGGAGTAAAAACTTACGGCGGAGAAACGACGTTTACCAACTGTCTCGTCGCCGGAAACGACGCGGGTTGGGGCGGCGGTCTCTATTTCTCTGGAGCCTCAGATTTATTTAACTCCATAAATTTCGATAACTGCACGATCGCCGACAATGCGGCGTCCGACGCTGGCGGCGGCGTCGAACTGGCCGGATGCGTCGAACTCACTGCGTATAATTCGGTTATCGCGCGTAATAGCGCGTCGAATTCAGGCGCCGACGTCTATGTTTACGACTCCTCCCCCTCCGTATACGCGTACAACACGCTGTCGAGTTACACAAACTGGGACGACGGCGCGAACAATTTGACCTACAACGCGTCGAAACCGCTCTTTACGAACGCGGCTGCGGGAGATTACACGCTTGCGGCAAACTCTCAAGCGCTCAATAAGGGTAACAATCAGTATGTGACGTCGGACGCCGACCTTGCCGGGCGTATTCGTATCTCCGATAGCAAAGTCGATCTCGGCGCTTACGAATACCATTCTCCTTCCATGCAGGAACCGCGCTCGACGGTCGTTACGACGAACCTCGACGTCGTCGACGCCTACGACGGCAAGATTTCGCTCCGCGAAGCGCTCGATTACGCCGACTCTGGCGCGACGATAACCTTCGCCGAATTCCTCAAAGGGAAGACGATCGCGCTCGATTCGGAAAACGGTCAACTTTCCAACAGCAGTAAATCGCTGACGATCGACGCGTCCAGTCTTCGAAGCGCGACGTCGGCGCCTGGACTGACGATCAGCGGTCAGGATGCGACGAGAATACTATTCCTTGACAGTGGCGCCGTCGAAATCGATTGGATAACATTTACAAACGGCTATGCGGAATATATCGAAGACTTCGACAATTGGTATGGCCACGGCGGCGCTATTTGTAATTACGGCGCTACGTTATCGCTCAACTATTGCGTTATGACGAACAATGCCGCCGAAGAGAGCGGCGGCGGAGTGTTTATTTACGATGGCGAAACGTCGCTTACCAATTGCACCCTAACGAACAATATCGCCTTCGGTTTAGGAGACGGACAAGGCTCCGGCGGCGCCATTTGCTATGTCGGTCCTACGTTATCTCTCAATAATTGCGTATTCCGCGGCAATAAAGCGCATGAAGGCGGCGGGGTGTATGCTTTGGGCAATGCGACGCTTACCAATTGTACTTTAACGAATAATACGGCTACCCAAGGCTACAGTAATGGCGGCGCTATTTACGCCGCCGATACATTATTGCTCGACAATTGCACAATTAACGATAATGAAGCGAAACGTGGCGGCGGGGTGTTTTCTAGCCATGGTCTAGTAACGCTTACCACCTGCGCTGTAATGAACAATACCGCAACATACGGCGGCGGAGTGGATGCTTACGGCGGGGAGGCGACGCTTACCAACTGTCTCGTTGCTGGAAACGCCGCCAGTTGGGGGGCCGGCGTACATCTCAATGGGAACGATGGACACCGCAATCGCACGAATTTCTATAACTGTACGATTGCCGATAACACGGCAAACCTCAACGGCGGCGGAGTAGTTTCGAATGAATTCGCCGACCTCGCCGCGTATAATACGATTATTGCGCGCAACAGCGCGTCAAATTTGGGCGACGACATTTATTTGACCGGCGCTAACGCCGTCGTGGACGCGTACAACACGCTGTCGAGTTACACGGGCTGGACAAGCGGCGCGAACAATCTGGTTTACAACGCGTCGAAGCCGCTCTTTACGAACGCGGCGGCAGGCGACTATACGCTCGCAGCGGGTTCGCAAGCGCTCAATAAGGGGAACAATCAGTACGTGCAGACGAGCGTCGACCTTGCAGGGAACGCTCGTATTTCAGGCGGAACGGTCGACCTTGGCGCGTATGAAAGGATTGACGAGAAGGTTAAGCTCGACGCGCCGACCAACCCGCGCGTAGCCGCAAGGACGTCGACGGCGATTACCGTCGCGTGGGACGCGGTTGCGAACGCAAACGGGTATAAACTGATCTGGAGGAACCAGAGCGACTCCGCGTGGACTACCGTTTCTCTCGGCGCGTCGACGACCTCGCGCAAACTGACCGGACTCGATAGCGACGCGACCTATCTCTGGAAAGTTCTTGCGCTCGGCGACAACGTCTCCTACCTCAACTCCGACTACTGCGCGACGCAGCGCGTCTATCCGCAACCGCAGCCGGAAAAACTCGATACGCCGACGAACCCTCGCGAAACCGCTATGACGGCGTCGACGCTTACCGTCGCGTGGGACGCCGTTCCGAACGCAAGCGGATATAAAATCGCTTGGAGGAACAAAGCCGATTCTGCAAACGACTATATTATGATTAATAGCGGATCGACGACGTCGTACAAGTTTACCGGACTTACCGGCGGCGCGAGCTACTACTGGAAAGTTCAAGCCCTTGGCGACGGAGTCGATTACGCCGCTTCCGACTTTACAACGGCGCGACTCGTCCTAGTCAACCCGGGAGAAAAGCTCCCGACTCCGACCAACGTGGACGCGACGGCGAAGACGGCGACGACGATCACGGCGTCGTGGGACGCGGTTCCGAACGCGAGCGGATATCGCTTCATCTGGAAGAATCAGTCCGACGCCTCGTTCAGCAGTCCCATTCTTCTCGACGCGTCGACGACTTCGTATCAGCTTGCCGGACTTGACGTCAGCGCGACGTACGTCTGGAAAGTTCTCGCCCTTGGCGATGGCGTCGGCTATCTCAACTCCGATTACTGCGCGACGCAGCGCGACAAGCCGCAGCAGACGCTCGCGACGCCGAGCGCGACCGTCGGCGCCGTCGAGTCGACCTCGGCGACGCTCAGTTGGACCGCCGTTCCGAACGCTTCGCGATATTACGTCTCCTATAAGCTTGCGAGTTCGACGACTTGGTCGAGCAATA
>CAMZHY010000314.1 GCA_947307005.1 uncultured Planctomycetaceae bacterium | reverse complement strand
AGAGCGAAAGCGTGCGTAAGTCTGAATCGAAGTGGCTGGTCTTGAAAAAAGTCCTTTCTTTATTTATCTGTAACAAATACTCGACAAAGAGTTTACAGAACAAACAAGAATGGACAAACAACCCTATTCTCATTTTAGCGTCATATTCGACCGTTTCAACCTGTTTTTGTCAAATCTTGTCAAAAAAGAGGGGGCAGTAGCGAGACGTTTGAGACTTTTACGCGCGACTTGTCACAATTCTTAGCCTCAATAGGTCGCAATCTTCTCAAACTATTCCTCGAACTAAACCAAGCATCTGACAACCAACTGGAACATAAGGGGCGGAAGTACTTTTATAAGAAAACAGAGGATAAGAAATACGCGACGCTTTTTTGGGAAATAACCGTGTCGAGACGAGTCTATTTCAACACGGAGACGCGAAAGAGCCTCATTCTTCTTGAGAAGTCGTTGCACATGGAAAAAGTTTGCGACGGTGGAAGTCCGCAAATTGATAGGGTATTTGTCAGGGTTCCTGACTCCTAAAACGATCTGGAACGTACTTTCTCGGTTTAGGAATTGTTCGCTTTCGCAATCGTCGATTCAACGAATCGGAGACGCCGTCGGCAGGGCGATGGAAACGTCGAAGGAAGAAATCATCAAGGCTACGCAAAATCAAGAAACACAACTTCCAGAAGGGACGAACGTCGTTGCGATAAGTCTTGACGGGGCCAATATGATGTTGAGAGAAGCGGGGACGCTCAAACGTCGTCCTCAAACAAGACCGGGACACGATTTGTTCGAGAGCGGTTCCTCTTGTTATAAAAACGCAGGAGTCGCCACGGAATCGTTCTACAAACCAATAACTCGCGAAGGGGAACCAATTCTTCAGCGTCGGCGAACAATCGTTGTCGCCCATGCGCCAGAAGAACGAATGAAGTCGCTGAAATCGGAACTCGAGCTGGAAGTTCGTCATTGTATGAGCATTGCGCCGGTCAATCTCAAGAAGGTCGTCATTATGGATGGCGCTAGAGGCTTGTGGACTTACGTCGAAGGTTGCGAACTATTTCATGTGTGGATTCAAATCGTCGACTTTCACCATTGTTGCGAACATTTATCGAAACTTGCCGAGCAGATGTTTGGCAAAAGTTCAACGAAAGGTAAAAAATGGTATTCGAAGTATCGTCTAGTTTCTACTAACGGAACGAGATGGGATCAAGAAGATGTTGCGTTCCGCAAAACGATATTTAAAAATAATGAATAAACAACTACTCTCAAATATGTTACGGTATTTTGTCAGAAACAAAAAACGGATGAATTACGCATTTTTCAGGCAGGAAGGTTTGCCTATTGGCAGTGGTCCGGTTGAAGCCGCGTGCAAGACCATTGTTAAGGCAAGACTGTGTTGTAGCGGAATGCGATGGACAAGGAAGAGGGGCAGAGGATTTTGAGAATCCAAACTGTCATTCGAAACAACCGCTGGGACGTCGCATGGCGCATTTGTAAGTTCAAAAAACCACCACCAATTAGAATTACACCCAAAAAATTTCTTAAAATGCGAAGTAAAAGCTTGAAAAGGACGGTTAAGAGACTATGCTGTTAGAGACGGATGGGGTTGTGACTTAGTTCGTCAGGAAACTGTCGGTATGCGGATGCTTTATTAAAACACACTATCCGCTTCCACCTTTTACCGACGCTAATTTTGTCGCTACCCCCAATCTGGTTTTTTCAAAAAAACTGGGGGAAGCATAATGTCCTTGGAAAATAATAATCCTTCGAATGAGTCGGAATCAAACGAGCTTACCGAGAACGAGCTAGCCGAACTGCTTGAGATGTGGCGTAAAACAATGCCAGAGTTGAACGCGTATGGTAGAGTGTTTGAGCGCTCTGGCTCTTGGGAAGATACGAAGAAGGAGATTACCAAAAGTCTCAAAAAAGAGCGTAAATATTACTGCGGTAAAATTTACGTCGATAAAGATGGAGGGAAGAGTAATTCGTGCGGCACGGCGATCAACGAGACCTCGCCCCTTTCTCGCGGGCTCTTCTAGTGCCTAGCGCATCACGTGTCCCAAAAGAAGTTCCCTCTTCCCGCTTCCGTCTCAAAAACCATCGAATACTTAAAAATCGATTTCGCTAATGAAATACTTCATGGTCGTAAAGAGCTGAACCCCGAAAAATGGAGTCCTTTCTTAGGTTTGGTTTTGGCCGACGAGCTTATTGAGGAATGGAATCATAATCAAACGTGGGCAAAGGAATATTTGGAGAAACACTTTGGAAAAGCAGCCATAAGAGCGGCTATTGTTGTGAGCAATAAAATGAAAGGGAAAACTTATGCAAAAGAAATGGAAAAAAGAGAAAAAGAAAAAGCGTATGAAAACACTAACAATAAGGAAGAACAGGAAAGAATAAAAAAGGAAATAAAGAAAATAGAAGGGGAATTAAAGAATTTAAAGTATTGGAGTATCGATATTGATAATTATCCTAAGAAATTAAAATATTACGACTGGTGGACTGATCTGTATTGCATGTTGGTTGGGCAGTATGGATATAAGAAGAACAAAAAAATCGATTTCGGCGAGAACGAAGAACCTGAGTTCTGCGAGAAGAAGAAACCTGTACTCCGCGACTACAAAGGTGAATCGGCTATAGTATATTGGCTCAATACCGTCTTTCCCCGTTTAATTAGCAAGATCGGGGAAACTAAAGATCCCGATATGATAATCGGGATCGAGCCAGGGCCTATCGGAGATTCTGACGGTCCGATTGACGGCCCAGAAGATCCTAATCCTTCCCCCATAGATGACGTAATAATGGAAGAACTTAAAAAGAAATTGGAAGATTTTAAACTGGGGTTGGAGAATTTCTGGTCTGAATGTTCGAAACGGAAAAAAAACGTACTTAGTTACTGGATAGCAAAATATGAAAAACGCATAAAGGAGCTCAAAGACAAAAAAGTAGAACTTAAGAACGGTTACAACCATCCAAACATCGCTGAGGTTGGTCTCGAGACCGAGTATACGAAGGAAGGGAAAAAGAAGGATAAGAAGGAGTATAACACGAACGGTGCGTGTTATGTTTTTAAGATTCGCGACACAGATATGCGCGAAGCGTATAAACTACTAGGAGGCGAGACGAATACAGTAAAACCCATCGTTTCCGAACTCAAGGAATCTTGGGAGGAATTTCTTAAGAAATACCAAAAATCCTTCGACTCAGTCATAGACATTAAACTCTTCGTAGCTACTCTTAGTAAATTCATAGATAATGATAATCAACAGAACAACGATCTCAACTTATAATAGGTACGGATTTTTCGCGGACCTCCGCAGGAGATTCGCAGAACATTCGTCTGTCGTCCTCTGAACTAGCACGACAATCCTATAACCAGCCCATAACCCAGAAATCATTTCTCGTCTTTTGGGGATTAATCATGACCATGGATACTAATAGCGCCAAAGAAGACCAAGAGTGGACTCCTCTGACTTCCGGAGAATTGGAAAACATTACCGAAGAACTCAACGAATTAATCCGGTTTGACGACGATCTCATGACCTCTGAGGAACGCGAGCGTTTTCTCGCAAAGTATTACTCGGACAAAGAGAAACGTCGTTTGATCGTCGATTTATTCGACGCCAGCGCCCTCAACCTTCCCGATGAGGACGACTCAGAAGACGATCACGATCTATCGGAATCGGAGCCGGTCGCCACACTCGAGAGCCCAACCGACTTACGTCCCCGTACGAGCCAAACCTTTTTACATCCCCAATGGCTCGATAATCCTCGCATCCTCAAAAGACTCTTGGCTCTTTCGACCTCGATTTGCCTTCTAGCCGTCGTTTATGGACTCGCAATGACCTTCAGGAATCCTGCGGCGATAAACGCAGTCGCCTTCGCGGAAATTAGCCAGGACCCGACGAATCTCCACGTCGGCGATTCCAAAGATGCCCCGGCAAAGCTCAAGCTCACCCTTAATGGACCCGGCGTTGTGAATATAACGGCCAATTCTGGAGAAGAGTCTAAAAGTTCTGGCAGTCTGTTTGCGTTGGGTCCCCAAGAGGAGCCCCAAGAGGAACCCCAAGAGGAGTCGTCGAGAGTCATCTACATTCCTTCCGAAGACGTTCTCCCGCCCGCGTCCCTCAGTATTGTAGAGATTGATGAAGCCAAAAAACGTCGTGACAGCAAGATGTTGGAAGCTCAAAATGTGCCAACCGAAGCGCGCGAACTACGAATCATCTCGGAATTACTACGTTTCGGCGCGTTTCGCACGGCTTGAAACAAATGGGAACGTTTGTCGGATGAAACAAAAAACTGTTTCGCGGGGAAAACGTGCGAAGGGATAATTCTGTATTTTGAAGAAAAATACGACAAGGCGGAACAGGCGCTGCAAGATGCGCTTGAATTAGCCCAAGAGGGCTACCGGCAGGTCGCGGAGCGAAATCTCGATTTTGTAAAAGAAAAAGAGAATCGAGGATTGTGAATCTTGTATCTTCATTATTTAGCGAGGAACAAGTCTAAGGAAAAGAGATAAAGACGAGAGGAAAGGGGACGCGAGAGTGGAATTCTGCAAACGCGACTCGGGACTGAAACAAGACGCAAAGTCGAACACCCGGAAGACAGTTGAAAAGTCATGATTGGAGGCGCCGAGTTTCCAACTTCCCTTCTTTCCGACGCTGGGCTTTCGCTCGAAACGATCGCGAATTATTCACCCCATCCTTGAAGCAAGTCGAGGAGCACGCGAGTAAACGACGCCTTTTCTCTCGCTTGAACTAAACGCGCCCTGATTCCGTCCAGACCTGAACGAGATCTGGACGTTTTTTATCTTGAGGTCATTTGTCGCGAACCCCGCGAGATATCCAAAATCACTTCATGAGCGACGAGAAGCCCAAAGATTCCGACGATCG
>CAMZHY010000313.1 GCA_947307005.1 uncultured Planctomycetaceae bacterium | reverse complement strand
TGTTTTATTTCGGCGCGTCAACTCGCGCGAGGACGCTCTTAAAACGCGTCGAGTTTGCTAGAGAAATAGAAAGCGAACAACGAGCGAATACGATATTGAGCTCTTTGCAAAACGCGCCGCGATTCTATGCGAACAGTTTGGGGCGTCGAAACGGCGCGTTTTATCTATCTCATGAGAAGCGAGGCGTTTGACGATGCAAAGCGGCGTCGCGAACATGACGCCGCCATTTCTCCCGACGACTTCGACGCGGCGCTCGATCAATTCAGTTCAAAGAACAAATTTAAGGGAAGCAAAACGAAAATTTTCCGACGCGAACACGCGACGCTCTGAGTTTAATAAGTTAAGCGTCGCCAATACTTACCTCGTCCATTTTTTTCTCTTCACAGATGAATTTTAGAAAAAATTTACCGCTTTTACGTATCTTGTCTTGCTTATCTATTTTCATTAATAAATAATTGAGCCGTCTTTGAGGATCAGAGACTCGGTCGTTATTGGGGGGAGCCTAAACGATCGACTTGGAGTTTTCTGAGACAACGCCATTTGACGGACACGGAGGAAAGCGTATGGGTAAGCAATCCCACTCTTCAACGAGGATTCCCCTCGTTCTAATTTCCATTCTTTTCGTCGCCCTTTTCGAAGTCGGCGCCTTTGCCGCGTCCGACGCTCGAAACGGAGCGCCTCTCGACGCGGTGATGAAAATCATGCGCAAAGAATCTGACCTTAATTACAATCAGTTCGCCATTTACCTCGAGTCGCCGGATGAGGAGCCCATCGTAGTAACTGCGAAGCACGGCGTTTTCGACGAGACGCTCAAAGAAGCGCCTCTCGATCAGTTAATACTCAAAACGAACAGGGAGATTTATACTTTCGCGCTCGTTGACGCTCAAAACGAGACTTCTTCCGATCGCGGAGTCCTCGAGAACGTGGACGGCGTCGTTCCACTTAAAGCAAAGCCCGAAATGAACGACGATCATGACATATGTATTTTTCACCTCGCGCGCCCCTTGCCCGGCGTCGAACCGCTCAAAATTTGCGCAGAAAAGCCGCGCGCGAACGACCAAACGAAAACGGCGACCTTTCAAAAACTTACGCCCTCCAAGGTAAGCGATCCTGAATTCATCTATCAAGGGAATCGGTATTTACAGATTAGCAACGATAACCTGTCGTTCACGAATGGCTTTAGCGGGGCTCCGATTTTGCGCGAGTCCGGCAATCAAGTTCTGGCTCTCGTCGTTATGGTCGAAAATAACCTTCGAGACATAGACGCTCATGGCAACAAAATCGTCAGAGGGAAAACCGCGTTGGGCGTTTACTTACACGACGTCTTCGGATCCGCGAAACCGCGCGACGCAGAGGACCCCTCAAGCGTCGCAAGCGAAGGGGCGACAGAGTCCCTTCGCCGTTAGTAAACGAAACGACGGACGGTTTCGCCGCTTTGCAACGTCGCTCGGGGATCGCGTCGACGGTCGAAATCTGCGTTTTCTTCTTTTAGACGAAGATCGGCTTGTCCTCCGGCATGTTTTTGACGCGTTTTGAAAATTGAAGACGGACGGTCGACTCAAGGTCGCCGTCCGTCGCAGGCTGTTTTATTTCGGCGCGTCAACTCGCGCGAGGACGCTCTTAAAACGCGTCGAGTTCGTCGAGCAACTCGGCGAAGGCGTCGTCAAGGAACGCGAGGTCGGCGGAATCGGTTTCGTCGGACTCGGGAGCGCTCTTGGAAGACGTCCAAAGGACGGACGGCGCGTCGTCGGGAGTTTCGCCGTCGAAGGTCGGAAGCGCCGTCGAGCGACGCGGTTCGGCGGCGAATAGGTCGGCGACGGTTTGCGTCCGCTTCGGGGCGGGCGCGGGCCCGAACGGTTCGGTTGGAATCGCGGCGTAGAAACGCTCGGCGACCACGTCGAGCGCGGCGTTAGACGCGGCGGCGGGGACCGCGAAGGACGCGATCGGCAGCGTCGTTCCCGACGTCGCGTCCGCGGATTCATAGAGCGTTACGGAAATCGCGCGGGTCTGCGCGGCGGCGCCCGGCTCGTAGATATGACCGGCGACGAGCTGGAACCCGAGCGCTTCGCACGTCGTCTTCGCGCCGTCGCCCCAATCGACGATCCAGCGAGAAATCGGCGTCTCCATCGCGGTCGCGCCGGTCAGCGCGAGACGCAGTCCGAGTCCGTCGGCGACCGTCGCCGTCTCGACCTCGATCCTCGGCGCGACGGCGGCGACCTTGAGTTCCGCGGCGCCCTTCTCCACGACGCGACTCGTCGTCGGATCGACGACCTTCATCTCGACGTCGTACGATCCGCGCCCTAATCTCTCGGTCAGCGTCGAAAACCACCCTTGCCCGACCGTCTCGACGCGCTCGTAATAGCCATGACCAAGGTCGAACCAATACTCGCGATTCGATTGGAACGAGTCGACGGGAACTTTAAAATCGCACCCCTCTTGAACGGCGATCGACGTCTCAACAAACGCGTTGGCGTACGGGGTCGAATCCTCCGCGTAGAGGGAAATCCGCCCCGAAAGACGTCCGAAGTTGTCGCTCTCGTTCGGATCGGCGTCGTTCACGATTCGCCAGCCGACATAGTAGCTTTTGCCCGGATCGAGAAAGCTCGTCGTCAGCCGTTCGACCGAAATTTCCCGCCGTTCGTCCGCGCCAAGGGGCGCCTGCGCATACTCTCCGATTTGAACGTCGGCGTCGTCGAACGTCGCGTCCAAGGACGCGTAGAACTGGACGGTAAAAGCGCTCGACCGAAACTCGCTGTTATTGACGATCTCGATTCCCGAGAGGGAAAGCGCGCCCCCCGCGACGAGCGTCGTCGCGTTCGTGGCGGCGCCGTCTCGCGTCGCGAGATCGGCGGCGACCCCTTCGAATTCATACGCGCCGATATCGACGCGTCCGTTTCTCACGCGCGCGTCGCCGCCGAAATCGCGAACGAGCTTCGCGCCGTTCTTATAAACGGCGGCGGCGGAGACGCCATGATCGATCGCCTGCGACGCGTCGGTATAGACGAGCCGATAATCGCCGAGCGTTCGCGTTTCAAAGTCGTAGTCGCGTTCAAAGACCGGGGTCGCCTCGTGATAGAGGAGGTTGGAACCGGTTTGAGTCTCGTCCTCGGCGTCGTAGGTCGAGGTCCAGTAGATAAAGCTCGACAGGTTGCCGGAACCGTCGACGAGCGCGGCGACGGGAATTTCAAAGCGGTAGACCTCGCCGTCGATTTCCGCTTCGTTCATGAACGCCGAATTGTAAATATTGACGTCGCATTCCGTCGCGGAGGAAAGATTCTGGACGACGATCGAGTTGTCGATCACAAGTTCCGCAACGATATTGAACTCCGCGTCCATGCCTTTGAAATAGACGCCGCCGCCCAGCCCTTCGCCGCCGTTTCCCGCGATATTGCCCGTAATCGTCGAGTTCACGATTCGCGACGTTATCGGCGCGTCGCCTCCCGACGCGTTCGTGAGATAGACGCCGCCTCCGGAACCTTTCGCCAGGCATCCGCTGAAGATCGAGTTCGCCATCGTCATCGTCGATTCGCAGAAGACGGCGCCGCCGTTGCCGGTCGATTCGCCGTTATAGATCGCGACTCTGTCGAGCGTTAGCGCGCCGGAGCAACGGATCGCGCCGCCGTCCGCGCCTTTAGCGTTCGTTATCGTTATATTTCCGAGCGCAAGATTGGAGCGTTTTGTCGCGACGAACGCGCGCGTTTTCGCGTTCGCGTCGATCGTCAAAGGCGAGTCGCCCCACGCGACGATCATCACGGGATCCGCGTCGTCGACGGTGAACGCGTCTTTCGAGGTTGAAAAGGTCAGCGTCGCGGGATTCGCCGACGTTTTCACGACGATCAGATCGGCGCCGGCGCGGTTGTGCGCGGCGGTGATCGCCTCTTTGAGTTTCGCGGCCGTCGTCCCGGAAGTCGCGTCGACGACGTAGACGTTCGAAGCGGCTACGTCGGAAAGATCGAAGCCGGGATAGGCCGCGACGATCGCGGCGAGCGTCGCCGGGTCGACGCCTTGCGACGCGGCGAGCAGTTCGCGGGATTCGAGAGATTCAAAGCGCGCCTTGCGATTTGCGGGCGCCGCAGTCGTTTGAGTTCGTCGTTTCTTAAAGAATTTCATCGCGACGTCTGGAAAAAAGCGTTTGAATAAGACGGGAAACGTTTCCGACGGAACGTCGTCCGTCGCAAAGTCGCAACGGGACGTCAGAAATCATACCATCCCTTCGCATATTTTCAACCCGTTTTCACTTCCTAAGTTGCGTATTTTAACAATATCAATCTCAATAATCCGATAAAAACGGAAACAGCGCGGTCGGGAAGAACCTTTCGCAATATGGCGACGGCGGAAAAGAAGAACTTCAACCTAAGAACAACGATAGACAGAAGCGTCCTTTTGTGGAATAAGAAACGAGAGAGAAAGAAGCGCGGGAGAACGTCGTCAAATCAAGACGTTCTCCCGCGCTTAAGCGTTGAAACGCGTTTTATATCCGCGCCATCGAGTCTTAACCGCATTCAACCGAACCGGACGTCGCCGCCAACGAGCGGCGACTTGGAGTTTTCGCCGGGGCGCGGCGGAGAACCAGTTCGCGCCATGAGGCGAATACCCTCCGCGGCGAGATCGCCGCCGAATACCCTCCGCAGCGAGTTCGCCGCCAAGAGCGCATTGATCTCCGCGCTATCGAGCGCCCTAACCGCATTCAACCGAACCGGACGTCCGCGCCAACGAGCGCGGACCTAGAGTTTTCGCCAGAGCGCGGTGGAGAACCAGTCCGCGCCATGAGGCGAATACCGTCCCCCCGCGACGAGGTCGCCGCCGAATACCCTCAGCGGCGAGGACGCCGCCGAATACCCTCCGCAGCGAGTTCGCCGCCAAGAGCGCATTGATCTCCGC
>CAMZHY010000312.1 GCA_947307005.1 uncultured Planctomycetaceae bacterium | reverse complement strand
CGCGGAAGGCGTTTGATATGAGTCTTTGGAAAATCGCTTGGAAAAGCATCCAGCATCGTTCGCTCGCCTCGTCGCTGACGGCGCTTTCCATGGCGCTCGGCGTCGCGCTCGTCGTGACGGTTCTCGTCATCAACGGGGTCGTCGGCAAATCGTTCCAGCAGGGCGCGCAGGGGTACGACCTGATCGTCGGCGCGAAGGGGAGCAAGCTACAGCTCGTTTTGAGCTCCGTTTTCTACAATCAGGATCCGGTCGGTCTGATTCCCTACGACTACTACACGCTCCTGAGTTCGTCCCGATATTCCGCCGAAGTCAAGACGGCGATTCCGATCGCGCGCGGCGATAATTATCAGGGCGCTCCCGTCGTCGCGACGACCCCGGAGTATTTCCGATCCGTCACGACGTCCGAAGGCAAACCGTACACGCTTCGCTCGGGCGATTTCTTCAAAAACGCGGACACGTACGCCGCCGTCGTCGGCTACAACGTCGCGAAGAAGAACAAGCTCCAACTCGGCGACGAGATTCGATTCGGGCATACCGGCTCGAACCGCGACGACGACCTTCACGAGCCCTTTAAAATCGTCGGAATCCTGAACCATACGGGCAGCCCTAACGACCGCGCCGTTTTCGTCAACCTCGAGGGGTTCTACAAGCAGCACGAGCACGCGACGACGTCGGAGACGATCGACTACTCGCTTCGCGACGAAGAACTCGCGAAGAAGCGCGCGGAACTCGGAATCGCCGACCCGACCGCCGAGCTTCACGAGGGCGAAGAGGACGAACATGAAGAACACGAGCGTCGTCTGACCGCGATTCTCGTCATCACGAAGGATAAAGAAGTCGCCGTCGCCGCGACGAAAGAACAGATCGACGCGATTACGGAAACGCCCGGCGCCGAGGTTGCGGAATCGCAGCTCGTGACGCCCGACCGCGTCGCGGTCGTCGACACGGCGGTTACGGCGCTTCCCGCGAAAATCGAAGGCGAACTGCTCGAAGCGCAGGCGGTCGCGCCCGTTCAGGAGATCGCCGCGTTCTTCCAAGACGTCATCGGCAACATCCAGAGCGTTCTGATCATCTTCGCGATTCAAGTCGTTATCGTCGCGGGCGTTGGAATGATGGTGAGCATCTACAACTCGATGAACGAGCGTCGTCAGGAAATCGCGATCATGCGCGCGCTCGGCGCCCGACGCTCGACGGTTATGTCGATCATTCTTTTGGAGTCGATTCTCCTTTCGCTCGGCGGCGGCGCGCTCGGCGCGCTCTTGGGGCATTTGGCGATCGGCGCGCTCGCGCCCCTCATTATGTCGTACGCCAACGTCATGGTGCGCCCGTGGAACTTCCAGCTTGCGGAACTGATCTTGATTCCGGGACTGGCGATTTTGGCGTCCGTCGTCGGGTATCTCCCGGCGGTCGTCGCGTATCGCACCGACGTCGCGCAGTCGCTTCAGACCTGATTTTCGTCGCGACGTTCCCGTCGTCGCGCCGATCGATCGTCGGTCGGCGCGTCCTTCCCGAAGATCGTTTGATTTCAGGAACAAGGCATGGCAAAGGTTATCTTTGACGACGCGCTCAAAGGCGCGTATTCAGACTTTAACGTCGAGCAGGCGCGGGAAGCGACCGTCGATTACAAGCAGGTGACGACGCTCGGCGTCGAGTCGCTCGTCGCCGCCGTTTTCGGCGTTCTCGGGTTCTTTTGGACTCCCTTCATCCTCGCGTCGCTTCTCGGACTGATCCTTGGAATCCTCGCGCAGCGTAAGATTATGAGGGCGCCGGAGGAGATTTCCGGCGGCGCGATGACGACGGTCGCCGTCGCGTTGAGCGCGGTTCTTCTGGTTTCCTCCGTCGCGTGGAAGACCTATTCGTATTTCGTCTCCGCTCCTCCGGGGTACCAGATTCTTCCGTTCGACGACATGGCGCTGACGAAAGACGGCGACGTCGCCGAGGAGATCGCGACGCTCGACGGTCATAAGGTCTATATCCAAGGATACATGTACCCGACGAAGCAGCACGCGGGAATCGAGTCCTTTACGCTGGTGCGGACGCTCGGACACTGTCAGTACTGCTCGCCGGGCACGAATCCGGCGGATATGATCGCGGTGCAGATGGAGCGCGGTCAGTCGGTTAAATACAAGGCGAACAAACTCGTCGCGGTTGGCGGCGTGCTTACGGTCAATCCGAACTGGCGCGACCAGCCGGGGACGATTCCTTATTCGATGAAAGCGAGCGTCTTCCGCTAACGCGAATCGTCGCGCCGCGCGTTTTAACGGCTGGCGAGACGCGGACGAAGGACGTTTTTTATTCTTTAGCAAAGCGAAGATAACGAGAGGTTTATCAATGGCATACGACGTTACGTTGATAACGGGCGACGGAACGGGTCCCGAACTCGCGGAAGCGGCGCGCAAGTGCGTCGACGCGACGGGCGTTAAGATTAATTGGGACGTTCAAGAGGCGGGCGTCGACGTCATGGAACGCACGGGCAATCCGCTTCCTCCCGCGGTTCTTGAAAGCGTTCGTCGCAATCGTGTCGCGCTCAAAGCGCCGATTACGACGCCGGTCGGGACGGGGTTCCGCAGCATTAACGTGCATCTTCGCCAAGAGTTCGACCTTTTTGCGTGCGTTCGTCCGTGCAAGTATTATCCGGGCGTTCGTTCGTATTTCAGCTCCGTTCCGGTCGACCTTGTGATCTTCCGCGAGAATACGGAAGACCTGTATTCCGGGGTCGAATTCGAGCGCGGCGCGGACGCGACGAAGGAGTTGATCGAAGCGGTCAATCGCCTTACGACGGGACGCGGAATCGCGACGGGCTACGAGGAAACGGGCGTTTCGATCAAACCGATTAGCGTTTCGCGGTCGGATCGTCTGATTCGCGCGGCGTTCCAGTACGCGGTCGACAATAACCGCAAGAAGGTCACGGTCGTCCACAAGGCGAACATCATGAAGTTCTCCGACGGTCTCTGGCTCGAGACGGCGCGGAACGTTGCGAAGGATTTCCCGCAGATCGAATTCGACGAGCGCATCGTCGACAACATGTGCATGCAGCTCGTTCAGAAACCGGAGCTTTACGACGTCGTGGCGCTCCCGAACCTCTACGGCGACATCTTGAGCGACCTTTGCGCGGGACTCGTCGGCGGTCTTGGCGTCGCGCCGGGCGCGAACATCGGCTACGACTGCGCCGTTTTCGAGGCGACGCACGGCTCCGCGCCGAAATACAAGGGACTCAATAAGGTCAACCCCGTCGCGCTGATTCTTTCCGCCGTTCTCATGCTCCGTCACCTCAAAGAAACGGACGCCGCCGATCGCCTTGAAAACGCGGTCGCCGCCGTGATTCGCGAGGGCAAGGACGTAACCTACGACCTCAAAGCGGACCGCGACGATCCGACCGCCGTCGGAACCCAAGAGATGGCGGACGCGATCTGCCGGAAACTGTGAGAGTCCGATAGCGGCCTAGTTTAGACGTCTAAGAAACGATCCCGCGTCGCTCGATCCGGCGCGGGATTGTCGTATGCGAGCGTTTTAGCGCGTTTCCTCCGTTGACCGTTCTTTTTTGAGGTTGCGATATGAGCGACGATAGAGAAGAAAGATTCCGCCGCGCGCTTCAGAAAATTCAGAAATTGCGCGAAGGTCCCGAGAGCGGCGAGGACGACTTGGAATCTCAGGAACCGCTTGGGCGCTTAGAGGCGATTAAGAGCGGTTTCGTCAAATTCTTGAATACGGAAACGCGCGCGAGCCGTTCCGAAGTCTGGTATTGGACGCTCTTTCTTATCCTGCTTTCGGCGCTCTATACGATTCCCGCGACGTACATGATCACGGCGCCGCCGATGAAAATCGTCGAAGGCGCGCCGGTGGAGAACGGCAAGGCGATTATGAAAGCAGGTTTAATGACGCTTATGATCGGCGGTTGCGTCATGAAGCTTCTTTGGCTGCCGACGGCGGCGATGTGGATGCGAAGATTCCACGATTTGAACTGGCCCGCGTCGATCGCGCTGGCGCTCTGCTTTCTCGATTTAATTCTAGGGACGCGGTTCGCCTCGCAACTCTTCCCGGAACCGCAAGGTTTTGGGATGGCTTTATTCACGGACGCGATTAAGCATATCGGGATGTTGAGTCTTCTCGCGATCAATTTCAAACCGGGCGTCGAAGAAAGCAACGATTACGGTCCGCCCTTCCGTCGCCGCGACGATTTAGAGCCGAGCGACGAGGAACCGACGGAAGAATTCGACGAATCCCTTTGACGGCGCCGTAGCGCGTCTAACGTCCGCTTGAATCTCTCGTTTTAACGCGTTACAATCATGGTCGAATAACCCGCGGGAAGGTCGCGAGTTGGAAAGTTCCATTTTGGTCTCGATTAGAAGAAGCGGCGAATGTTTTGTTCTTTTTGCGGCGCCGAAGTTTTGGACGGCGATAAGTTTTGCCGAAACTGCGGCGCGGCGATCGACGCGGAGGGTAGCGCTTCCGGCGACGCGACGAATCCGTTTGCGCTCGGCTCGCAGGCGCGGAGCGTTTTCGACGTCGTCGCGTCAAGCGTTCCGTCTAACCTGTGGAGCGCGGCGAAGGGGTGTTTTCGCAAATATTTTAACGGTCGCGGTCGCGCGTCGCGGACGGAGTTTTGGCTTTGGATAGTTTTCCTCTACCTGTCCTTATGCGTTCTCCTAGCCCCATTCGGCCTCATGCTTTTCGTCGCGGTATTTTTTTTAGCCGAAGGGGGACCGGTTCTTCCCTTTGAACCGCCGGAGAATTTTTTAGAATGGCCGTTTTGGGGAACTCAGGTCTGGGGGCTCGTTTGCCTTTGTCCGACAATCAGCCTGTTCGTTCGTCGTCTCCATGATATGAATCGTACCGGTTGGTGGATTATTCCGGCGTTTATGCCGTTTTTGATTTTGATCTACGTAGTCGTCCTTGGC
>CAMZHY010000311.1 GCA_947307005.1 uncultured Planctomycetaceae bacterium | reverse complement strand
TTTCGAGTCGGTGATTGTATTCAACATCGACGCCGTCTTCGGCGCCAACGACTGACGAGTTGCGGACGCCATAGACCTAACTATCGCTTGAGACCTGTCAACCGTCGAAACTCAGCGACTGAAACGCCCGTGCGTTTCGCAGCCTCCGTCATCGAAATGAGTCCGTCTGCGACGAGTCCGCCAAACGCCTCAAACTTCTTCGCCCGTTCCTCCTCGCGACCTTCCTTGCGCCCCCTCGCTTCGCCGATTGCTTCCGATTCTTCCCTCATTTCACGAATTGCTTGGCACATGTTTACTCGTCCCTTTCGTCGTCTTAATTTCAATTTCGAGTCGGTGATTGTATTCAACATCGACGCCGTCTTCGGCGCCAACGACTGATATGCCGCGTCCGATTCTGTTAACTCTTCAAGTTTACGTTTACTTCCGGCGTTTTTCAAGTACTTTAAAACGGAATTCAAGTCCGTATGGAATTTGCCAAAATCCTCGTCCGTCATTCTGAACGGTTCGATTAGGTTGATTTTATAATCGGGGACGCGCCGAAGCAGTTCGGGATTCTGAACGTCAAACATTTCATGCAGGGACCTCGGAGCGGTCCATGGCTCCGGCCCTAAATAGATCACGAGCGTCACGACGGGGACGAGTCTGTCCGTCGAATGGAAACCTGAGAGGAACTCGCCCTTCAACTTCGCTTTACCGCCCTTACCGCGCTTCTTCGCGGTCGCGTTGACCTGACAAACGTACTCCCCGACGTCGTACGCCGCAGCCCTAACCGGCATGGCGTAATCCTGCTGCGTCTGATTCTCTATTCCGAGTACGAGAAGATATGTCGCCTCGCCGTCCGTCATGACGGTCGCTCGTTTTAAAATATCGCGTATCCTCAGGAACGGGATCGCCTTGCCGTCGTCGCCGTAAAAAGTCGTTATCGAGGTGACGTCGAGTTCTTGCAGATTCTCCGGTTTGACGACCTCTTTACCCCCATAGAGGTAATAATTGAAGGCGTCCGCGAAAACGTCGGAATCGCGCATATAGTCTTTGGCAACAGCGTCTTTCTTGCCCATAACGCTCCAATCCTCCTCGTCCTGTCTCGCTATCTATGGACGCGTCTAGACTGTTTTAACCTGAAACCGTCCCATGTCAAGCGCAAAGCCACGTTTCGACGTCGCTTGACAAGACTGCAAGGACGGATAACGCAAGCGACCTTCCAGAAAACGCCCCGCAAGGTCTTGCAAAGCGCTCGACAAAATCGGACAATATGGAAAGCGCGGACGCGTCGGCGTCGGCGGGTCGCAGGTTGAAACATGAGCAGGAGTCGAAAGAGATGAATCGTCGTTCTTTTCGTTTCAGATTATCGCGCGTCGCGCGGCTTCTTTTCGGCGTTCTTTTGACGCTGGCGTTCGCGAGATCGGGCTACGGGCAGAATCCGCTGATCTTTGACTTTGAGTCGGGCGATCTCGACGGTTGGACGATCGTCGAAGGCGCGAACACGAAGCCGATCGGCTCGCGCGACCTCGAATTTCACGCCGGCGGCGGCCCTTACGACAAGAGCGGCAAATACTATCTCACGACGCTCGAATCCTCCGCGAACGACAATCCGACGGACGATACGATCTGCGTGATCGAATCGCCCGTTTTCAAGCTCGGCGCGGGCGAGCTGACGTTCCTCGTCGGGGGCGGCGGGAGTCGCGAAGGGGAGCGCGTCGAACTCGCGCTTATCAAAGACGACGGCGACGTCGAGCCGGTTCTGAGCGCCAAGGGCGACGACAACCAGAAGCTCCGCGCCGTCAAATGGGACGTTTCCCCCTACGCCGGACGGCGCGCCGTGATCCGCGTCGTCGACCTTGAGACGGGCGGCTGGGCGCACATCCGCTGCGACGCGTTCTCGATTCCAGGGACGCTCGACGAAGAAGGCTCGACGCTTCGCCGCGAATATTACGAACGCGCCGAACGCGAGAAGAAAGAGCGCGAAGAGGCGCGAAAACGAGAAGCCTTCGAGCAGCTCCCCGACGCGATCCTTTACGTCAAACGAAAACAGTATGTCCCCGATCACCACAACACGGCGACGATCTTCCAGCGCGGCGAAATCAATGAAGGAAGTTTCCCCGTAATCGCCGGCTCGTCCCTCGTCGTCTGGTTCCCCGAAGAAGACAGAACGCAGACGCTCCTCGAAGTCCCCGACGGAATCGTCCGCGACCCGTGTCTCTCCTACGACGCCGACAAAGTTCTTTTCTCAGTCCGTCGCTCCTACGACGACGACTATCACATCGCCGAAATCACCCTCGACTATAAACGTCCGACAATCGTCCTCCGCGCCGACATGACCGTCGACGACCTCAAAAAAATCGACGGATACCGTCAGCTGACCTTCGTCAAAGGCGCTTCCGATATCGACCCGGTCTATCTTCCGACGGGCGAAATCGTCTTTTCCTCGACGCGCGAGCCGAAATATTGCATGTGCAACCGCCACATCATGTGCAATCTCCACAAGATGAACGCGGACGGTTCCAACGTCGAGCAGATCGGCAAGAGCACGCTCTTTGAAGGACATTCCGCGATCCTCTCCGACGGGCGCATTATCTACGACCGCTGGGAATACGTCGACCGCAACTTCGGCGACGCGCAGGGCGTCTGGGTCGCGAACCCCGACGGCACGAAGCATGAAATCTACTGGGGCAACAACACGGCGTCCCCCGGCGGCGTCATCGACGCGCGTCCGCTCCCCGGCGACGACTCGAAGTTCGTCTGCGTCCTCGGCTCCTGCCACGACCGACCTTGGGGCGCCGTCGCCCTGATCGACCGCAGACTCGGCGTCGACGGGCGCAAGCCCGTCCTCCAGACGTGGCCCCCCGAGACGATCGACTGGGTCTCCGACGCGCCCGCTAACGACCCGTTCCTCGAAGCCTACCGTTACGACACGTTCTCAAAATCCCCGCGTAAATACGAAGACCCCTTCCCGCTCGACGACGACTACGTCCTCGCGGCGGGCCAGATCGCCGTCGGGTCCGATATCATGGGAATCTACGTCCTCGACCCCGACGGCGGCGCGACCCTCGTCCACACCGACGACCCCGGCTGCTTCGACCCGCAGCCGATCGTCCCGACCGACCGCCCCCAGACCGTCGCCGAACGCCTCGACCGCGACGATCCGAACGGCTACTTCTACGTTTCGAACGTCTACGAAGGCTTCGGAATGCAGGACGTGAAACCCGGCGCCGTCAAGTATCTGCGCGTCGTCGAGTCGCCCGAAAAACGCTTCTGGACGAACCCCGACTGGCAGGGAAGCGGCACGCAGGCGCCCGGCATGGCGTGGGACGACTTCAACAACAAGCGCATCCTCGGAACCGTTCCCGTCGCGGAAGACGGAAGCGTCTCCTTCGCCGTCCCCGCCGAGAAGTTCGTCTACTTCCAGCTCCTCGACGAAAATCAGATGTTGATCCAGTCGATGCGCAGCGGCATTATGGCGCGACCGGGCGAGACGAACGCCTGCGTCGGCTGTCATGAGAGCCGCGTCGACGCGCCCGCCTCCGGGACGCTCGCCGGCGCCGCCAACTCCGGAACGCCGCAACCCCTCAAGCCGTGGTTCGGCGAGCCGCGACTCTTCAGCTATTACGAAGAAGTTCAGCCCGTCTTCGACAAATACTGCGTCGCCTGTCACGACTTCGGCAAGCCCGCGGGCGAAAAACTCGCGCTTTCGGGCGACCGCAACCTCGCGTTCAACACGTCGTACTGGCAGCTCCGCACGAAGGGCTACGTCCGCGTCCCCGGCGCCGGTCCGCACAACACCTTCCCGGCGTACACGTGGGGCAGTACGAAGAGCAAGCTCGCGGAGGTTTTACTCAAAGGGCACGAGAACCCGGAAATCGACGCTAAACGCAAAGAACTCGGCGTCTACGTCGACAAGGAAACCGACCCCGAAGCGTTCCTCCGCGTCGTGACGTGGATCGATATCAACGCGCCGTATTATCCGACGTTCGGCTCCGCGTATCGCGGCAACGCGTACGGACGCTCGCCGCTGACGCAAGAGGAGACAAAGCGCCTTGAGGAGCTTACCGGGCGCAAAGGGCTCGACCTCGCGGCTTCCGTTCTCCTTGACCGACCCGAAACGAGTCCGTGCCTCAACCGCTGGGACGCGGCCGAAGCGCAAAACAGCGCGGAGTATCAAGAGGCGCTCGCAATCATTAAGCGCGGCAAGGAGCGGCTCGCCGTCCAAGGACGCGGCGAAGAATCCGACTTCCAGCCCGTCGCCGACGTCGAAATCGATCAGGAGAAGCGTTACGAATACTTCCAGCGTCGTGAAAACGCGACTCGCGACGCGATCAAGAAGGGCGAGCGCGTCGACGATCTCCAGCTCGACGCGCTCCTCGGCGCGACGTGGCGAAACTGAGAGTTTTAGGAATCGAATCAACCTTTTGACAAACGCAACGACGGAATAACGATATGAAAACGCAAACGATTTGCGCCGCGTTCTTTATCGCGGCGCTGACGACCTTCTCGGCGTCCCTTGGAACGACCGGCGCGGCGGAACAAACCTCGCCTGCGGCCGGTCCGAAACAGATTCAGGCGTCGGTCGTAAGAAAGCCGCTGTCGCTCGACTCGATCCGCGGGGTATGGCCCGTCCAGCCGACGCAGGGCCCGCGAAAATACGAGTCGGGCTACGAAACGCTCGGCGCGACGCTCCGTTGCGAGGTCGCGGAGTTCGATAAGCCGGGCGCCGGAGTTTCCTATTGGTACGATCTCAAACAGAAGCAAGCGAAGCCGATTATTATCGTCGGCAAGAGCAAGGCGGAGAACGTCTCCGGAAATAGAGACGCCGGATACTCCCTCTACGTCGACCTGATTTACGACGACGATACGCCCCTTTGGGGACAGATTCATCCCTTCCCGATCGGCGACTCGGACTGGTCGGAGGGAAAAA
>CAMZHY010000310.1 GCA_947307005.1 uncultured Planctomycetaceae bacterium | reverse complement strand
AGAGATTCTTCGAATCCTCCAACGCTTTTTGAATCTTTTGAAGCGAGTCTGTTTCAATCGACTCGCAATCATTCCTAGCCGTTTCCCAAGCATTTTGGCATGCCTGCCAATTCTTTTGAGCTTCCTCCAAGGCCGTTTCCGACTCCTCTAAATGAGAAAGCGCAGTTATCGTCTCGTCCGTCAAGCGATCGCTTTTAACCTCGTCCAACTCAATCTGAAGTTTCAACGAATCGTACTCGCGCGGCGACTTAGCGGCGTCCAACTGCTTACGCCTACGCTGAAGCCCTTCCGCAACAAAACTGGTTTCACTCTCAAGTTCATGAGCAATTGTCGCTAATTTTTGGCGCGACGCTTGCCGTGCGGCAACGACCTCGCCCGCCTGTTCAAGTTTTTCAGTCTTGAGGCGTAGCATGTGCTTCGCAAACTGTACCTGATAATTCAACTCGTTGACACGTACAAACGCTTGGTATATCTGACGCATGACCAGTGAGATTTCATTGGGATCCACAGGCGTTTTCCTTTCGCATTCGCGTATTATAACTTCGCCAAATCCATCCGTCGTCTTAAGAGTGACGACAAGTAGTTACGCCGAGTCGAAAACGACGAGCCTCGTAAAAAAAAACAGCGGCTGCTGTCGAAACATTGAGACTATCGGCTATCCCAAGCATCGGAAGACGAGCTTTCTTGAGGAGATCATATCTAACGTCCTCGTCCGACTCTTGCGACCACATATTGGTCAAACCATGCGCTTCGCTTCCCAAAACAATAGAAGTGGGACGAGCGTAATCTAACTGATTATATGGCACTGATTCGTCACAGAGAGCGGTCACTCGCTGTATCCGATTCCTTCTTAACCAGCCAAGAACGTCTTCAGCAGGAGCCACGACAATGGGTATGTGGAATATTGCGCCTAAACTAGCGCGAATTGCGCTGGGATTGAAGACGTCGTAATCGGAAGCCGAAACAATGAACGCGTCAACCCCAGCTCCGTCGGCGCTACGCAAAATTGCGCCAAAATTTCCCGGCTTTTCGATCCCTTCTAACGTCGCAATCAGAGTCTCTTCACACGTCTCTAAGCGACGCTTTTCAAGAACTGCGTCGAGGTCGACTAAACTGAAGGTCTTTGCCCTAACGACGGCGACAACGCCTTCGTCCCTGTCGCCAAAACAGACTTTCGCAAACGCTGAATCAGAAAGTGGAATCACAGGAACGCCGGCAGAGTCGACTTCCCTCAAAAAACGACTCAATTCGTCAACTCGCTCGGAAGGAAATCTAGAATCGTGCAACAGAGACTCCAAAACCGTCTTCTGAGCCGAATTCACACGCGATCCAGCGTTTAAAAAGATCTCGACCACCTCAAATTTAGAACTCCACGCGCGCAAAACTTCTCTAAAACCATCGACGAGAAACAACCCTTCTCGCCTCCGCGCCCTACTTTCTCTTAACAACGCCGCGCCCTTAACACGCGGATTATGAGGACTGACTATTGCAGCAAACATCGAAATCTTTTGAAGTATTGGAATTACCCAACATTACAACATTAACAAATACAAAACATAAAAACGATCGCTCGTTTCCGCCGCCTTAAAAACAAAACCACTGGTTTCATAAATACCCCAAGGGACAAAAGCGCCGAGCCTAGGACAATTCTAAAAGAGCATTCCCTATGAGTCAAGAAGTGACGAATTTAAGATTCGTAAAATAGAATGTTTCCCTTCCACTACCCAATAGAAAGCGGTTCTTTTGCCACTAGGGTTCCTAAATATCGTTTGGGAGTTTTTTCACTTAATGGGAAAGGTTCATATAGAGACACGACGAATCAAACTATGGCGGTCAACTGAAAAACAGACAACGTTATTTCCAAAAAAATGTCGCCGCCTCTGGGATATTTGTGAGCGCGTTTTGAGAGAATTCAACCGTTTTGGCAACAATCCAAGGAAGGAAAATTGCTAAGGTCGAAAGCATTGCGACAAGTTTGAGAACGAATGCAATCGTCTGATCTTGAATTTGAGTCACAGACTGAAAAACCCCGACAATCACCCCAACGACAACTCCGGTAATCAGCATAGGCGCGCCGACCAATAACGCAAGTTTCAAACTTTCTCGTCCCAAAGAAGTAATTGTTTCAACGTCCATCTGCCTTTTCCTATTACGAGTTGTCAGTTCTGTGGGAAGAAAACTACGCAAAACTTTCCATTAGCGATTTGACTATAAGCGTCCAACCATCGACCATAACGAACAAAGCGAGCTTTAAGGGGAGTGAAACAATCGCAGGAGGAAGCATCATCATTCCAGTTGACGTCAGAACGCAGGAAACGACAAAATCAATAACAAGGAATGGCAAAAAAATCTGGAAACCTATCAGGAAGGCCGTCTTTAATTCACTTAATAAAAACGCGGGCGCCAACGCTCTCCAAGGAATGTCTTCGTAAAACTTCGGTTCGTCTACGTCAGGAAGATATTTTGTAAAAAGACTGATCATCTCAGTATTCCCTGTCCTTTCAATTTGTTTCCACAAAAAAGTCCGAACAGGTTCTTGACCAGTTTGAAAAGCCTCGTTACGAGATATTTGGTTCTCAGAATAGGGAACAATCGCTTTTTGGTATACCTCGACGCCAACAGGCGACATCACGAGAACCGTAAGAAAAACAGCAAGGGTCGCGACAACTTGATTCGACGGAATTTGTCCTGCGCCCAAGGCTTGACGCAAAAGAAAGAGGACAACTGAAATTCTAACGTAAGAAGTGGTCATCAAAAGAAAAGCAGGGGCTATCACTATGACGGTCATAACCATAACGGTTTTGAGAGTCCCGCTTATCCCCTCTCGCCCCAACAGTCCTGAATCAGATTCAAATAAAGAGGTGGCTTTTTCAGTTAGGTAATTGTCAATCCCTTTCTGAAAACTTGAGTTCGTATGCGTTGATTCCGACTCAAGCGCAGGTTCGATTTGAACGTCTGGAAAGTCTGTTTCAATATTAAAATCACCATTGGGCGAATCTGTCGCTATATCCCTGACGACGGATTCGTTAAGTGAACCGGAGTAGTTTGTCGTCCTTTGCGAGGGTGATTCAATATTATCTGAATTGCCGACTTCAGACGAATTAGCGATTTTAATCATACGCCCAATTAACGCACTCTCCTCCTCCTGTGACAAAGGAGAACTTAATGCTCGGTCGTAAGAACCGTAGTCTGAGACAATGCTCGAGTATCTTTCCTGCGCGTCGCCGGGAACGGCGGAAGCGGCGCGAAAAGGAAGTAACGTCACGACGGACGCGACAATAATCAACGCAAGCTCTTGAACTCTCATTCGCCACTCACGATATCTTTTGTATACAAAGAAGTTAAAGGTTTAAATAAATGCGGAACACGAGATGAATCGTTCCCTATATTCTCAGTCTTGTTTGTTTCAAGGAACCGTTTAACGTCATCTTCGTTCGAGAGTTCAGAAAGCGGCGTCCAACGTCCTTGACTCCTAGCGACAAGAATAAGTTTTTTTCCCCAACGGATTGTCGTCAATTCATTTTTGGAATCTATAAAACATGAATCTATAACCTCTAGAGAACATGAAAGTCTCCTACGACGCTTTGGCATGGCAAGCTTTGTCACAAAAACAAGTCCTAAGAAAACACAAAGAACCAATGCCAACGCCCCCAAACCGGAGACAAAAGAACGCGCGATTGATTCGCGTTTTTGGATATCATTGTTTTGTTTGGAGTGAGCGTAAGCGTCAATTGGCGTTTTATTTTCATTTTCTGAAATAAGGTCGTCCGTTTCGCCTTGAATATCGTTTTTTTCAACAAGCGTCTCAGCTTTATCGAGTTCAAACTCCAAAGAAGCCGACCTTACATCGGAAACTGTAAGAATGAACACAAAAAAGACAAAACATGCGACGCCGCTGGAAGACAGCCCTTGTCTTCTGAGAAATAATAGTTGACCAATCTTTCTCGATCTCTTGCGTCTCACCTTCTTTGTCCTCCTGAAGACTTCCTCGTCACAAGAAGATCCTTTTCTGGGACTCTAATCAAAACTTTTGTCAAAATCAAGTGGTAAAAACACAACAACTCGTCCCGGTTCCTTGCTATCGAATCGGAAGAATATATAATTTCTTGGCAGTTTGCGTCGTTGGTTTGATCTCGATCATGTATTCTGCGACATTGCGAAAGGTAGCGCGACTGATGATTTCGGTGCCCGTTGATTTAAAAGACGTTGGTTATTCTATTGACGTTGAACGAAACAGTCTCGAACGCGTTGGGGTCGCATTGGAGTCGCTAGGAAACGTCTCTCGTATCCTTCTCATTTCAGATGAAATCGTCGACGGTCTTTATGGGCAGATCGTCGCAAGGTCAATTGTCGATCATGGACTAGACTTAGACGTCATCGTTATTCCTGCTGGTGAAGAAAGTAAATCGATAGACGTTGCATATTCGATTTGGGAACGCTTTCTTGAGATTGGAGCAGATCGACGTTCGGTCGCCGTCGCGCTTGGCGGCGGAGTTGTCGGCGACCTCACGGGTTTCGTTGCCGCAACCTACCAACGTGGAATTCGTCTTTTCCAAATTCCAACTTCTCTTCTCGCTCAAGTTGACAGTTCTGTTGGCGGCAAAACGGCGATCAATCTGCCTAAGGGTAAAAATATGGTCGGCGCGTTTTATCAACCTTGCGGGGTTCTGGTTGATCCTAAAGTTCTGTCTTCGCTCTCCGCTGAGCAGTATCAATCTGGTCTTGGTGAAGTTATTAAATACGGCGCCTCGCTTGACGACGCATTTTTTATTACGCTTGAATCTAACATTGAAAAAATCAAATCAAATGGTATACCATGTGTTTCATATAATCTAAAAATAATTATTGGATCAATATGTAAACAATTATTTTCTCTTAATACTTCAATGGCCTTATTTACTTTTTTAACACCATT
>CAMZHY010000309.1 GCA_947307005.1 uncultured Planctomycetaceae bacterium | reverse complement strand
AACCGATTTTTTCACGCCAAGCGACGCGCTAAGCTTAATCGTTTTACCTCGGAGCGAAGAATCGAAGGTAATCGTATCGCCGGGTTCGGCGTATTCGAGCGCCTCTCGTAACGAAATTTTTCCGTCGTATTTAGTGGAATCGTCGTCCGCCGTGGTAACAACGGTTGAAGGCGTTTCCGGGAAGCCGCCGGGCTCGGTCCACACGGTCGTCTGGGGAGAGTAAGGCGAATTGTTCGCCTTAACCCTGAGCTTGTAGTATTTCGCGGGAATCAATCCCGTAAGGGTATAAGAGTTCGTCGAAATTTCTTCGACGGCTATGAAGTTGGTTCCGTCGACGGCGACGCATTCCAGCGTATAGAAGGACGCGTTTGGAACAGCGCTCCACGTCAAAGTAATCGAATCGTCTGTCGACGAATGTGAAGCGATCGTCGGCGCGCTGTGCTCGGGAGACGTCGTGAAAACGGGGAAGGTTTCGCCGAAGTGCCACGGGTGCTCCGTTTTAGTTTTATCCTCGCCGAAACCTGAAGGCGGACTGATGAAGCCTTCGTTCGGATTGTAGGTCGGCGAATACGTCGTGTAAGAAAGCGGATGAGGATTAGCGGCGGAGAATGGATCGTTTCTCTCCGTATAGTCAAACGCGTCGACGCCCGACGAACGATACCGCAACGCTTCTTCAAACGTTTGCGCATAGCCGACATACCCAACGCCTTGATATTCGCCGGTCCAAGAAACTTCGTAATGATTCGTCGCCGCGCCGCCGACGAACTTCGCCGAGCCGTCGTAGCCGTCGACGTATCCGTTCTCGACAGAACGAAGATTTCCAGTCGACGGATCGAAAATATCGTCTAGGATTCCGCCCGAGAAACACTGCGTAAAGACGCACGTCACGAAACCTTGCTGAATTTGGAATAACGCGTCGCGGACCGTCGCTCCGCTAATTTTGTAGTCCTCTTCCGCGACCAGCTTTCCGTTGATCGGTTGGGACCAGCCGCAAAGATAATCGTCGAAGTCCGAAGTCGCTTCCTCATAAAGGCCCCCTCGATCGTTTAACCTTGGCATACCGTCTCCGTGATCGTAGGTCCAGAAGAGCAGATGCGAATCCGTCGTCATGAGATTGGCAATTTCGCCAAGCGTCGAGGTTAATTCGGAGCCGATCGCCGCGCGGACCGTCGTGGCCTCCAATACGAAACTCATATCCGACGCCTTAACGCTCGTGTTATAGGCGCTTTTATTATTCATGTTGGGGGACTCCCCGGAGACGTCCCCGTCCGCATAGAGGATATAGATCTTGGCGGGATCAAGCGCAAAGTCTTCCACGAGTTCATAATAGTAATCGTATAGCGCCTCGTAATACCATTTATGATTCGCCGTCGGATTTGAGCCGCCGATGAAGAGGAGCGCGTAATCATGTTCGCTCGGATTCGCGGAAGGTTGCGGCGGCGTGAACGCGGCGTTCTTCGATATTGCGATGGAAATCCCATCCGAAGTATACGCGCCAACGTCTTGCATGTCGACTGCGGTCGGATAGGCTTCCAGCGTCGGCGCCGCCGTGACTTGATAGATCGAAACTTCCGGGTTGACGTCGACGAAGTCGATTCCGCCGAACTGCGTCAGACCGGCGATCGCGTCGAACGCGACCTCGGAATCGTTGACTTTGATCTGCGAGCGATCTAGATCCGCGTCCATTCCGCGCGAGAGGAACGAAATCGCGCCGCTCGTCTCGTAATCGACGTCGAGCGTTATCGTAACGCCGGAAAGATCGAGGACCTCGCCGGAATATTGTCCGGGTTCCAGAAGGATAACGTCGTCGACGGACGTCGAGCGCGCCGCTTCAATCGCGTCGATCATCGCCCCCGCCGTCCAATCTTCCAGAAGGACGATATTGACGTCCGCCAGGGATTCGGGGAGCAGCAGTTGATCGTAGCGCGCGCGCAACCCTTCGTACTCGGCGGTCGAAAGGAACGAGGCGTCCTTCGTCTTAGCGGTCTGCGTCGCGGAATAGGTCGAACTCGACCAGAAGACGTTATCGCCGACCGTCTTCACTCGAACGTGGTAATTCTCGTCGGGGTCGAGACCGCTGAGAAGAAGACCATTTTCCGACGCCGGGACGTTAATCGTCTTGTAGGTTCCCTCCGATCTCTCTTTGTAGCCGACGATATATCCGGTTGCGCGCGGATCGGGCGCCCATTTGACGTAGAGCGCGTCGGACGCGATTCCCCTCGCGGAAACCGTCGGCGCGGCGAGCGCGGTCTTTACGAAGGGTTCCGACGACGTCGTCCGCGTTACGATCGGAGAAAACTCAAAGGTCGATTCGTAAGTCGCGACGCGGATTTTCATTTGATATTCGGTATTCGCCGAGAGTCCCGTAATCCGCGCGTAGGAGGTCGGCGCGACGACGTATTTCTGGGTGAAAGTCGTCGAACCGACGGGCGCGTACGCGACGTAATATCCCGCAGCGTTCTGCATCGCGTTCCAATGGAGCAGGATGGAATCGTTCGAGACGTCGATCGCCGTGACGATCGGCCAGTCGGGTTCCGTCGTCCGGACGCTGATAACGGCGGAGTAGGAACTCTCGTAAGTCGTTCCGTCGCCGACAGCTTCGACGCGAACTTCGTATTCGGTCGTCGGATCGAGCCCCTCGACGGTATAGCTCAGATTCGTTCCGGCGTCGCCGTTCGTCCATTCCGTCTCGCCCGCGAGCCTATAGGAGACCCCGTATCGAACGGCGTTCGGAACGGCGTCCCAACTGACGGTCAGGGAGTTCGGCGCGGTCTCGACGGTCGCCTTCGGCGTCTGGAGTTTAATAGGTTCATTCGTCGTCTCGTAGAGGGCGATTGGAGAAAAGGAGCTCTTGTAGGTTATCTCGTCGCCGATCGCCTTGACGCGAACCTCATACTCGGTCCCTAGGGCGAGTCCGGTTATCGTATAGCTCGTGTTTGTCCCGGCGTTCTTGTTCGTTCACGTCGTCGAACCCGCAAGCCTATAGAAGACGCTATATCGCTCGGCGTTCGGAACGAGTTCCCAGTTGATCGTGATGAAGGTCGGTCCGCATTCAGGGGTCGTCAGAACCGGCGTTGAGAGCGGAAGGAAATCTGAAAGCGTATGCGCGGGAACGATCGCGGAATAGACGCTCTTGTAGTTCACGCCGTCGCCGATCGCCTTGACGCGCAGGTCGTAACTCGTGTTTAACGCAAGCCCTGTAATCGTATAGCTCGTTTCGGAGCCGACGTTTACGTTCGTCCACGCCGTTTCGCTTGAGAGTTTATAGGAAAGACTGTATCGATCGGCGCGCGCGACGGCGTCCCAAGAAACCGTCAGCGAGGTCGGCGCGGCGACGTAGGTCAAGATCGGCGTCGCAAGCGGAATAGGCGTCGACGCCGTCTTGACGCGGACGATCTCGGAATCGACGCTCTGGTAGATCTCGTTATCGCCGACCGCCTTGACGCGGACGTCGTACTCGGAATTCGCTTGGAGTTCGGTTATCGTATAGCTCGCGTCCGTTCCGACATTCACGTTCGTCCACGTCGTCGCGCCTGCGAGCTTGTAATCGAGATCGTACCGCTGGGCGTTCTCAACGGCGTCCCAAGAGACCGTAACGAGGGTTACGGCGGCGTCGACGGTCAAGTTCGGCGGGTCGAGCGGGGTAATCGTCGGGTTCGTCTTGACGCGGAGGATCGGCGAGTAAACGCTCTTGTAGGTCGTCTCGTCGCCGACCGCTTTGACGCGGACGTCGTACTCGGCGTCCGCGTCGAGTACGGTTATCGTATAGCTCGTGTTCGTTCCGACGTTCTTGTTCGTCCAAGTCGTTTCGTTTGCGAGTTTATAAGAGAAGCTGTATCGCTCGGCGTGCGGGACGGCGGCCCACGAAACGGTTATCGTCGACGACGTCTTGTCCGCGACGGTCAAAACCGGCTTGGCGAGCGGGGTGGGAGAATCGTCCGTCTGACCTTTAACGATCGCGGAATAAACGCCCTTATAGTTCACTTCGTCGCCGACCGCCTTGACGCGCAAATCGTATGTCAAGTTCTTTTTGAGTTCGGTAACAATGTAGCTCGTCTCCGTCCCGACGTTCACGGTCGTCCATTCGTCCGCATTCGGGCGTTTATAAGAGAGGCTGTATCGCACGGCGTTTTCAACGGCGGTCCACTTGACGGAAATCGTCGTTCCCGTTCTGCCCGTAACGGTAAGAACCGGCGCTGGGAGCGGGATCAGTTCGGGGGACGGCGGCGTCGCGTCCGGCGTCGCTTGAATGATTGGAGAGTAGACGCTCTTGTAGTTCGTTCCGTCGCCGATCGCCTTAAGGCGAAAATCGTAGCTCGTATTCGTTAGGAGATCGCTAACCTTAAAGCTTGTATTTGTTCCGACGTTCACGTTCGTCCATGTCGACGCGCTCGAGAGCTTATAGGAGAGACTATACCGCACGGCGTGCGCGACGGCGCCCCATGAGACGGTTACCGTCGTCTCCGTCTTGCCCGCGACGGTCAGGACGGGCGTAGCGAGCGGAACAGGGCCGTCGGCGGGAAGAGCGCTAACGGGCTCGGAATAGACGCTCTTGTAGTTCACGCCGTCGCCGACCGCCTTGAGGCGAAAGTCGTAGCTCTTATTCGTTACGAGATCGCTAACCGTATAGCTTGTATTTGTTCCGACGTTCACGTTCGTCCATGTCGACGCGCTCTCGAGCTTATAAGAAAGACTGTATCGCTCGGCGTTCGCGACGGCGTCCCATGAGACGGTTACCGACGTCGCCGTCTTGTCCGCGACGGTCAGAACGGGCGTTTCGAGCGGAACAGGACCGTCGGCCGGAGCGGAGCTAACGATTGCGGAATAGACGCTCTTGTAGTTCACGTCGTCGCCGACCGCTTTAAGGCGAAAGTCGTAGCTCGTATTCGTTTCGAGACCGCTCGCCGTATAACTGA
>CAMZHY010000308.1 GCA_947307005.1 uncultured Planctomycetaceae bacterium | reverse complement strand
AAATCAAGAGGGAGCAAAACGCTCCCTCTTTTTCTTTTGGCTCCCGATTATCCGTTCAAGATCGTTCTTTCTATTACGTCATAATTTCCACGAACGGCGACCGATTCCATTTCAGCGTGTTTCTCTCTGACTCCACGGGCGACCATGCAAAGATGTTTCGCTCGCGCCTTGACAAAGACTCCCAACGGGTCAAGTTCCGTTTGAATCGCGTCGGCGATCTGTTCGCACATTCTCTCTTGAATCTGTAAACGGCGGGAGAAACATTCGACCAACCGAGCGAGCTTTGAAATTCCAACGACCTCATTTTTCGGCAGATAGCCGATTGTTACCGTTCCGAGGAACGGCAACAGATGATGTTCGCATGTCGATTGAAATTCTATCTCGCGCAGAATAACCGGCGAAAGTTCGGCGTTCTTTCGTTCAACTTGAAATCGTTTTGAAAGAATCTCCTTCGGGTCTTGCTGATACCCTGCGTAAAGCTCCGTCCAACTCTTGACGACACGTTTGGGAGTTTCTTCGATTCCAGAACGATTCGGATTCTCGCCGATATATTCAATCTGCCGTCTGACAGAATCTTCAATATCCTTCGGCGACTCCCAAGGAAAGACAATCCATTTCTGAGATTCGGCGGCGTAATAGGTCGGAGCGTCGCAACGTCCTTTGTGGAATAACGTCGCAACGTCGAATCCTTGATCAAGGAATCTTTTTGCCGTCTGACCGCTATCGCAAATATCGTCAACGACAAGAGACGTCGCGCTTGGTTCCCAAACAATGTGAATGTCGGCAAGCGTCGAAAGTTCAATCGCCGGGTAAACGCCGCCACGAATCACGGGGAAAATAGAATCGTATTTCGTCCAATCGATCTTTTCACAGAGTTCACGACAAAGGCTCTGAAATTCAAGCCAAGTCAGCGAATATTTAGAATCTTGTGTACCTGTAGCGACAATCGCCATTTCGGATGACTTTTGACAAGAATGATACATTTCGTCCTTTCGATCTCGTTCTGTTCTTCGTTTCCAAAGTCGCAAGGCTGAATGAAACGAGGGATTGAATCTGGGAGTTCGTCGAAAATTTCGAGCGTGTCCTCAATCGCGACATGAAAATCGTCCTCGGCGTTCCCAACTAAAGGAACGGAGACTATCTTGATCTCGATTCCCGTCTTGAAGTCGTTTTCAAGACAGGTCTGAACAAACGATCTAGCGTCTTTTTCCGTCTTGGGAGACACGGTAAAGAACAAAGCGGGGAATCGTTTCGGATTGAACGTCTCGAAAGTCGAGCCGTTCGTTTCGACGTGAATTTCAGCGTCAAAATTCTGTTTGAGCGCGGTTATAAGTTCCTCGTCGATCTGAAGCGACGGCTCGCCGCCTGTCAGAACGATCTTCCAGCCCGCTGAAATGAAATTGGTCAGACCTTTGATTTTTGGCAGATTTCATCGGCAGAACGTTCTTTGAACGGCTTGAATACCGTATCACAGAAAGGACAGGCGCGATTGCAACCTGAGAATCGAACGAAGATTGACGCCGCGCCAACGCTCGCTCCTTCGCCTTGTAACGAGTAAAAAATCTCGTTGATCTTATATTTTCGTTCTTCCAAGATCACGACTCCCAAACAGCAAGATTCCCGGTCGTTTCCTGAACTTCAACGCGGAAACATTCAGCCGATTCGAGAATGCCCGCGTCATGATTCAGGAAGTTCGCTATATCAAAAGCGATGTTCTCCGCGGTCGGATTCACAGAGAGAACGTCGTTCAGAAACTTGTGGTCGTATCTTCCCTTGATTTCTCTCTTGACGAACGTGAAATCAACGAGCATTCCGTTATCGTTCAGAACGTCGCCGCGAATCCAAAGAACGATCTTCCAATTGTGGCCGTGAAGATCAGAACACGGGGAATCGTAATTCTACCTAATAAATAATGGGACAGGGACCGTCTCTTACGATTCTCACGTGAAGATTACGTTAAGATTTTCGTTCATATCTAAATATTGTCGCAAACGTGAATACGGTCGTTTCCACGACTGATGATTAACCCGTAAAACCGACGATCGGCAGATTGAAAAACCCCTACGACTCGAGAAAAACAACATTTTCAGGACCGTAACCACGCTAACAGCAACATTTTTATAGAAAAGTAGTTGACAGAGAAATGATTTAGCATAGAATCGTCGCATACAGGAACGTGGTTAAGTTCCCAATTCGTACCGAACTTAACTATTATGTTTAGCAGTCTAGCACGTTCAAGGATGCAAAAATGACTAAGAAAGATATTGTTCGGCTCGTTTCTGAGAAAACCGAACTTTCCCAGCAACAGGTCAAAGAAATAGTCCAATTGACCTTGGAATCCATCATTCATGTGCTCGTTCGGGACGGAAGAATCGAGCTGCGTAATTTTGGCGTTTTCAAAGTCAAGGAACGCGTCGCCCGCAGCGCCCGTAATCCTCGAACCGGCGAAGAAGTTCTTGTTCCCAAGCATGAAACAGTCGCCTTCAAACCCGGTAAGCTGATGACTTCGCGCGTTCAGAGTGAACGTCGTCGAAAAACGTCCTCGAAAAAAGGAACCGCGAAAAAAGCAGGTCAAACAGCCGCCGCGCCCAAATCAAACTCGCAATCCGCCGCTAAAGCGACGAAAAAGGGAAACAAGTCTTCTAAACCGAGCAAAAAGTGACCCCTGTTTGCGCTTTTTTAACAGTCGAAGACGTCGCGCTTGCTAGCGCGACGTCTTTTGCGTCGTTTCACGAGTCCTTTTAAGAATTCGTCCGCCGCTGGAAATAAAAAATTTTCAGTTGGACTTGTCAACCTGAAATTCGACGATATAATCCCGTTACCTTTTGGAGAGGTGGCAGAGTGGTCGAATGCGCGGGTTTGCTAAACCCGTGAGTCCGTAAGGGCTCCGCAGGTTCGAATCCTGTCCTCTCCGTTCGCCTCGCATCCATTTATGAGTGCGAGGTTTTTTGTTTCTTGTTTGCAAACTGTTGCGTTCCTAGCGTCAATCAACCTTACTAACGTTATGGAATAAGGATGAAAATCGTTGTATTAGACTCCTATGCGATAAATCCGGGCGACCTGACTTGGAAAGAGTTAGAAAAACTTGGCGACCTAGTTCTATACGACCGAACGTCCGCCGATCAAACCGTCAATCGATCCAAGGAAGCCGACGCGATTCTAACAAACAAGGTTGTCGTCGACTCAGCCGTCATGTCGGCGCTTCCTAATTTGAAGTACGTTGGCGTGCTTGCGACCGGAACTAACGTCGTCGATCTCGAATGCGCGCGGTCGCGAGGAATTGTCGTTTCCAACGTTCCGAAATATTGCGCCGAATCGGTCGTTCAGTTGGTTTTCGCCCACATTCTTAATCTTGCTTCACACTTTTCCCAAAATCTGAACGCGGTCCACAACGGCGAATGGGTCGACTCGCCTGACTTTTCATTCTCAAAAGGAAAACTTGTGGAACTCTGCGGTAAACAGATCGGAGTCGTTGGTTTTGGTTCTACAGGTCGACGCGTCGCTCAAGTTGCTTTGGCATTCGGAATGAAGGTCGTCGCGTACAGTCCTCGTCTTTCCATCGGCAGTTGGTATGACGGCGTCGAAGCCGTCACGCTCGACGATCTATTTCGAATTAGCGACGTTGTTTCGTTGCACTGTCCGTTAACGGATCAAACGCGCAGTCTTGTCGATAAAAAGCGGCTTGATACGATCAAGCCCGGAATGTTGTTAATCAACACAGGGCGCGGTCCCCTACTCAACGAACAAGACGTCATGGAAGCGCTTAAGTCTGGCAAACTTGGAGGCCTCGGAGCCGACGTGCTTTCAACGGAACCCCCGTCGGCGGACAACCCGCTCCTTCACGCGCCGAATTGTTATCTAACGCCGCATAACGCGTGGGCTACATGCGAAGCGCGCGCAAGGCTTATTCAAATAGCGACGGATAATCTCAAGGCGTTCCTCGAAAATAAACCTATTAACGTAGTCAATTAAATCCGATGGGCTTCGCGTCACGATCAGAATACGCAATTCTCGCCGTCTACGAACTCTCTAGAGTTTTCTCAAGCGGCAAGACTCTTTCCGCGCAAAAAATCGCGAAAAAACACCGTCTCTCCTCCAACTTTCTCATCCAAACGCTAAGGCTGTTGCGAGAGGCGGGACTTGTCGATACAGAAAGAGGAGCTCAAGGCGGTTACAAGTTGCTTGTCAGTCCCAATGATATAGCGCTTGGTTATGTCGTGGGACTCGTCGAATCTCCCGCTGTTTCAGCTTTAGTCGGGGAGAATAATCGACAAAAGAATAGCGAAGGAGACGGCGCCTCGTTTTCTTCTCGTGAAAGCGAAACCAACGATACTGAAATCCGTAAGAATCTCGACGCGATATGGAATCAGGGCGAATCGAAACGTCAAGAATATTTTAACGGAATCACTTTTTCCCAATTGCTATCAATAGACTCCGCCGAAGAGAACGCTTTAAGTTTCACCATTTAGACGCCGAGACTTGTCGGTATTTTTTATACGACTCATGGACGCAACGATGAACACGCTTTCGAACGACGCCAATATCGCCTCACAAGTGGAAGATTCAGACGCGTCCGTTAAAGGTCCGCTCTTTTTCATATCGGCGGGCGACCCTAGCGGCGACGCTCACGCCGCTAGACTTGTCGAAGCGCTGGGGCGCGCGATCCCCAACGCTCGATTTGTCGGCTTTGCCGGCCCTAAAACTGCCAGAACTCAATGCGATGTGCGATTCGATTTGACGGAGTACGCCGTCATGATGCTCAAGCGCGCGATAATGAATCTGCCTAAATTCATTAAGGCGCTCGATCAAGCGAAGCAAATTTTCCTGAATGAAAAACCCGATCTTGTCATCCTCGTGGATTACCCCGGTTTTAATTGGCAGATAGCTAAGAGAGCCCAGGCGGTCGGAATCCCCGTCCTCTATTTCATGCCCCCTCAGATTTGGGGTTGGGGACAGTGGCGCGTTAAAAAGATGCGCAAACGAGTTAATCTCATCCTGTCATGTTTT
>CAMZHY010000307.1 GCA_947307005.1 uncultured Planctomycetaceae bacterium | reverse complement strand
GGAAGCGCGACGTTTTTTGCGGACGCGTCGAAAGTCTTGACTTCGCGTCGCTAACGAACGGGCGCGACGATATTTTCCACTTTTCAGAAACGCAAAATAGCGGTATAATGCCGAAATATGTTTTGGTCGACGTCGATTCGAGGTCGACTGCTTGTTCCTTTGCTTGAAATCATTAGCCGGAGTGTGAAATGAGCGACCTGATCCTTTATCATGGCGGACGAACCGAACCCCTGTGCAACGCGGCGCCCGCAGACCAGATTGACGAACGCCTGAAAGAGGCCGCGACCCTCGTTAAGGTCCCCGTGAGCGCGGCGGACCTCTCGACGGTCGGACGCTGGGGCGACGGCGCGCTCACCCCGCTCGAAGGCCCGATGGATTCCGAAACCTTCAATCGCGTTCTCGACGAGTCCGTGATTCGATACGACGGCAAAGACTACGCGTGGACGATCCCGCTCTCCCTGCCCGTAACCGAAGAGCTCGCCAAGACGCTCAAGCCGGGTCAGAACGTCGCGCTCGTCGGGCCCGACGGCGAAATCGTCGCGACCCTAGAACTGACCGACGTCTTCCCGTGGGACAAGGCGCGATACCTCAAGGCCGTCTACCTCACCGATCGCACCGACCACCCCGGCGCGGATATGGCGCTCGTCAACGACGCCGATAAAACCTACCTCCTCGGCGGTAAAATCTGCGTCTTCCCCCAGAAGAAGAACCCGTATTTCGGCCAGTACGTCCTCTCCCCGAAAGAGACCCGCGCGCTCATCGCCAAACGCGGATGGAACCGCGTCGTCGCGTTCCAGACTCGCAACCCGCTGCACCGCGCGCACGAATACGCGCTCGTCTACGGGCTCGAGAAGCTGCTCAAGGACGGATACAACGCGGGCGCGTGCCTCAACCCGCTCGTCGGCGAGACGAAAGGGGACGACGTCAACGCGGCGATCCGTATGCAGACCTATGAAAAGCTCATCGCCGACCGCGCGCTCGGCGAAGGGGACTCCGACGTCGAACTCTGGAAGAAACTCGGCGAACAGGTCCCCGACCGCGTCGTCCTTCTCGGACTCGACATTAAAATGTTCTACGGCGGCCCGAAAGAAGCGGTCATGCACGCGATCTACCGTCAGAACTTCGGCTTCACCGACGTCATTATCGGTCGCAAACACGCCGACGCGCCCTATAAGGACGGGACGGCGATCTGGGGCGACTTCGACGCGCAGGAAATCTTCGACCATCTGAACGGCGAACTCCTCGAATCCCCGCTGAAGGTCGGATTCGCCGCCTACTACGAGTCGATCGGTCGCGTCGACCTCATGGAGAATCACCCGGACGAAAAGCCCGTCTTCATCTCCGGCAAAGCCGTCCGCGCGACGCTCCAGAAGGGCGAGCAGGTCGACCCGCGCATCATGCGCCCGACGACCTCCGCGATTCTCGCCGCCGCCATGAAGCAGAACTGATCGGAAACGGCTTTCTTCCGAGCGTCCGACTCGGTAAGAACTCGCGTAAGCGTCTATAACCGCGGCGCTCTCAACGACGTCTTTGAGAGCGCCGCGCTCTTTTGGACGCCGTCGAAAATCTCTCCGAACTGACTGAACCCGTCTAATTTCGTAAAATCTCGCCCAAGAATTTGACGCGAGGGACGCGCTTTCATAAAAAAGACGGTATAATGTCCGTATCGGAAGGAGGCGACGCCCATGTCGGACAAAGACGCGATCTCAAAAGAGTTCATGCAGAACCCCGTGATCTTCGCCGATCTCTTTAACTTCAAGATTTACGGCGGTAAACAAGTCATTAAGCCCGAGAATCTGACGCCCCTCGACACGACGGCGATCGCGATTCCTTACGGCTCCGACGGCAAACCTTTTCCGATCCAGAAATATCGCGACCTATTGAAACAGGTCTGCATAAAGTACGACGAACGAGCGACGTACGTCGTACTCGGCGTCGAGAATCAGTCGCAAGTTCATTACGCTATGCCGCCGAGAACGATGTTCTACGACGCGGTTCAATACCTGAATCAGATCGCGACCGCCGAACGTCTGAAGGGAGGGCTTCAAACCGGCGCCGAATTTTTGTCCGGCTTCGGTCGAAAAGACAAAATATTTCCCGTCGCGACGGCGACGGTCTATTACGGAACCGACGAATGGACGGGACCGAGGTCGTTGTTTGAAATGTTCGACGATTACGACCCCGAACTGTTGCAATTCGTCCAAGATTACAGGTTGAACTTAATCGTACCGGCGGAAATCGAAGAAGAGGACTTTCCTAAACTTCATTCGGACCTCAATCCCTTGTTTCGATTTCTCAAACATACGGGGAGCGAAAGTCGGCTTGTCGCAGATTTTTCGAGCGATTCTGAGTTTAGGTTCGTCGATAAAACGACGGTCGACATGATTAACGTTTTTACGGACGCAAATATACCCTATTCCCAAAACGAGGAGAGAGTTGATATGTGTCAGGCTATTTTAGATATCAAAGCGCATGCTAAAGCGGAAGGCTTTGAGGATGGCTTTGAGGATGGCTTTGAGGATGGCTTTGAGGATGGCGTTTTGAAAACGTTGACCGCATTGGTTTCAAAAGGACTTCTTACGGTAAGAGAAGCAGCGGAGGAGGCGAAGATGACGGTTGCGGAGTTTTGCGCCAAAACGGGACTGACGGAGCGGGATTAAAACGGATTTTCCGGCGGCGATATTGCCGCTTTCCGAGACGGTCAAGAGCGTGTTTTTCCAACAAACGAACGAGGAACAAGCGGTTATGTGTCAAGATTTTGCCGATTTGAAAGCCCGCGCCGAAGCCCGCGGAGTTGAGTTGGGGTTTGAGCAGGGCGTCGAACAGGGCGTGTTAAGAACGTTGGTCAAATTGGTCGACGACGGCGTCCTAACGGTAGCCGAAGCGGCGGAACGCGCCAAGATGACGGTCGCCGAGTTCTGCTCGAAAACAGGACTGACGGAACGTCGCGGCGACGGTCTTTCCTGACGACAATAACGCTTTTACAGAGAACAAGGAGTAGGGCGCTATGGGCAAAAGATACGAAGGCTACAAAGAGGGCTTCAAAGCCGGTTTTCGAGAAGGGCTTCGCGCAAGGTCGGAAAACGAGCTTCGCGAGGAGCTTAAAAAAGAACTCGAAGATGAAGTTCGGCAAGAACTTCGCGACGAGCTTATCGACGAAGTCAAAGAAGAACTGAGAGAGGAAGTCCGCGAAGAGTGTAAAGAGGGCTACCTGAGACAGTATCTCGACGACTTTAAAAAGGGCTTTGTCGAGGGCTTTGTCGAAGAGTATCCGAAAGGGATTAGAAAAGGCAAACTAGAGGTTTTGAGCCAAGTTGTTCAGGACGGCGTCATTTCAGTAAGCGAAGCCGCGAAATTCGCAGGGATGACGGAAGACGAATTCCGCAAGGAATTAGGTCCGCCCTCCAAGGCGTCAAGCGACGCGACGTCCGATGGCGCGCCGAACGAGAACGCTTCTGCGGCGGACGCCCCGAGCGAGACCTCGACGTCCGACGAAATGGCGGACGGCTACGATTTCGATATAAGACCGATTGTCGCGAGGGCGCGAATGATTGGCGTCGAGGAGGGGAGCGTCAGAATCTTGAAACAACTTGTCGTCGACGGCGTTTTGACGCTCGCCGAAGCGGCGGAGAGCGCTTGGACGTCGATTCCTGAATTCGAAATTAAAGCCGTTCGCTCTGAAGAACGGTGGGAGATGGAGTACGAGGCGCTTTGGGATCTGGTCGAGAATAAGGACGAGCTATTCTCGTCGCATCCCGAGTATGAGGATACGGTCGAAGACGTCATCGCCGAATGGAGAGAGTCCGGCGTTAACGAAGGGGCGCGTCTTGTCTTAGACCCGCTTGTCGACAAAGGCGTCTTGACGGAAGCCGACGCAAGACGCTATGTCGACGAACTCTGCTGAAAACCGCGTTTTCTAACGTTCCGAACCAACGAAGGAAAGAACCGTGAAATACGAACACGTATGCGTCGACGCGATCGAATGCGCTCTGCCGCGCGAGATCGTGACCTCGGACGACCTCGAAGCGCGACTCGCGCCCCTCTACGACCGTTTAGGGCTGCCGTACGGTCGAATCGAGTTGATGACGGGCGTCAAAGAGCGGCGGTTGTGGGAACGCGGGGCGCTCCCCGGCGACCAGAGCGTTCTGACCGCCGACAAAGCGATTCGCGCCGCCGGGGTCGCCAAGAATAAGATCGGCGCGTTCATTCACGCGTCCGTGTGCCGCGACTACCAGGAGCCGGCGACCGCGTGCGACGTCTGCCGACGGCTCGGACTCACCGGCGACTGCATGATCTTCGACGTGAGCAACGCGTGTCTGGGATTGCTCACCGGCGCGCTGCAGATCGCGAGCATGATCGAACTCGGGCAGATCGAGGCGGGCGTCGTCGTCGGGACGGAAACGAGCCGCACGCTGATGGAAACGACGGTCGCGGAACTCAACGCGAACGAATCGCTCACGCGCAAGACGATCAAAGACGCGTTCGCGTCGCTCACGATCGGGTCGGGGAGCGCGGCGATCGTTCTCGTCCGCGATTCGATCAGCCGCTCGGGCAACCGCCTCAAGGGCGCGATCGTTCAGGCGGATACGAGCGGGAGCGCGCTGTGCCGGAGCCAAGTCGACGTGACCGCCGGGGGGCGCGCGTCAGGCCAGACGATGAAGACGGACTCCGAAGAATTGCTGCACGTCGGGGTCGCGCTCGCGGCGGACGCGTTTCAACATTTTGAGCCGACGTTCGGCTGGTCGAAAGACGACCTCGACGCGATCTTCTGCCATCAGGTCGGACGCGCGCATCAGAAGCTCCTCTTCGACACGCTCGGACTCGACGTCGCGAAGAACTTTGCGACGCTTCCGTACCTCGGCAATACGGGGAGCGTCGCGCTGCCGACGGCGGCGGCGCTCGGGATCGAGTCGGGGTTCGTCAAGCCGGGGAACAAAGTCGGACTCTTCGGGATCGGCTCGGGCGTGAACGTCGTTCTCGCGGCGCTCGAATGGAACAAGACGCTTCCGTC
>CAMZHY010000306.1 GCA_947307005.1 uncultured Planctomycetaceae bacterium | reverse complement strand
AGTACGGTCCCAGAATCGTCCACCTGAACACGCTATTGCAGACTCTTGCCGTACTAGGCAACGCGCCGGAAATACAAAATTCCGTGCCGAATTCTTGAAGTTGGTTTCGAAATTTGTGTTGTGACGTAGGCGACGCGCGCAATTGATATCTCCAATATTCCTTTGCGTTGTCGCCTTTCCCGAATGTAAGCGCTCGGCAGTTTTTACTCTCCGTTCGCCTGTTCGCCTGATCGTTTGGACACTTTGTAAGGGAGGGAGTTTTCCTTGAAAACCTCGGCGCCATGTTCGGTTAGTCTCGTTTCCTGCGTCGTTGTTATTCTGACGTTTTGCTCGCTGGGGAATTGTCCGACGGCGGCGCGAGCTCAGGAAAACGACGAACGCAATCCTCCTGTCGCCAAACTTGTTAAAATAAGCGACGACGATCTTCGCGTATTCCTCAATTCCGAGTTTTTTGCAGAATATCGATCCGACTGGAAAGGAACCCCCATTATTTGGCCTATTTGCGGTCCAAACAAATGTCTCGTAACGCGCGCTTGGCCGATGATCGACGAAATCAACGTGGACGGCGAAAAAGACGCCGTCATGCAAACAATCTACAAAAACGCCGTTATCTCTGAAAGAAATGGAGTCAAGGATCATCCTCATCATCGCTCGTTTTGGTTTAATCATGGGGCCGTTGACAACGGCGATTTTTGGGGAGGGACGCCCTGCAAAATTCATCAAACCAAGCTTGTTTCAGCGGAAGAAACCGGCTCCGTTGTCAAAATCGTCGTTGAAAACGGTTGGTTTCATGACAAACATGGACGCGATATCTGCCGCGACGTTCGAGATATCGCCTTCGGGATTTGTCCGTCCCTACCCAACGCGCGTTTCATCGATTTCGATATCCAAATCTTCGCCTTAGAAGACAACGTTGTCTTTGGCGACACTAAAGAGGGGTCCTTTGGAATTCGAGTTCCATCTCCGACAGCGGTAACTTCAAAGAAGATTTCGCCAGAATGGGGGGGCTCTATCTTCGACGATCAAGGCAATCGAGACGGCGACACGTGGGGCAAAAAAACGAACTGGGTGAATTACATCGGCCCCGTTGAGAAGTTTCTCGAAGGCGACGAGTTAGAAAAAGAATACCAAAAGGGAGCCAAAGCAGGCGATTTTCCGCTTGACAAGATGGGCGTCGCCGTCCTTAACGGTCCGAACTCGCTTAACGCCGTCCCTTGGCGCCATGTTCGCGATTATGGTCTTTTTGCCAGTAATCCTTTCGGTTGGCGTGATTTTGAACCGCAAACGCTCGGCGCGAACGGAACTCAGAAACTCAACAAAGGCGAAAAAATGACCTTTAGTTTCAGGGTTATCATTCACGATGGAAATTTAACCGCCGAGCAACTCGACCAAGCTTATCGAGAGTATCGTTCTGGTAAATGACCCTTTGTCGTTCATTCACGAATTGGGGTTTCAGCGTTTTTTGCCGGACAAGAAGACTTTGTTCGTTTTATTCCCCATCGAAACAATCCCATAGCAGTTCTTACGACGACGAGAGATGGAGTCTAAAACCTTTAACGTAATGTGCCCTTACTGCAGAGCATCCTACAGCGTCCCGATAGAGCTATTGGGGAAAAAAGGACGTTGCAGTAATTGTAAGAGTTCGATTCTCTTAAAGGAACAGGATCCCGAAGAGAGTTTGATTCGGATCGATTTCGCCCCTAAATCGTCTCCAGAGTCGAGAATATCCGCTCGAAGTTTTACGTCTAACTCCGTCGGCGGCGAGTTGGAACTTCTTAATCGTGGGACTTCCAAGTCTTCAGTTCCAGCAAACTCGCGCCTTTACCCTTTCGTCAATAGCTCAACCTCGGTTAAAATGGAGGAGGCGTCGTCCGCGTTAAAATCTAGTCCGGGTCTCTCGTATGGCGGCGAGTTTAATGAGACTGACGTAAGCGACTATGCCGGAAAATTCCCCAATCCCCCTAAAGGAGTCTGGCCAGCGGGACAGGTTCTGTTAAACGGGCTATGTCAAGTTTTACCTCTCGCCCCCGATAAGCTTTATGCTGAAGGCGGCGTAGGCGTCGTCCAACGCGTGCGTCGACGAGACTGGAACGTAGATCTAATCGTCAAAAGCCCCAAGCCGGGCGTCGTTGTTACAGAAAGCGGGAAAGAAAGCTTTGAGCGTGAATGCCAAACGTGGATCGAACTCGGTCTTCACGCAAATATCGTCTCATGTTATTTCGTTCGCCGAATCGACGGTATTCCGCGACTTTTTGCAGAATACGCCCCAGACGGCACGCTTCGCGACTGGATTGCCGATAAACGCATCTACACAGGTTCTCCACAAGAATGTCTCGCGCGGCTGATCGATATCTCGATTCAGTTTGCTTGGGGATTGGAACACGCGCATAGCCAAGGACTTCTACATCTTGACGTTAAACCCGGCAACGTCATGACCTCCGGTTCGACAATCAAGGTCACCGACTTTGGACTCTCGAAATTTGCTACAGAAATGAACGAAAAGGGGGATCCCGCTTCCAGTTTCTGCGAGGGAATGACCCCTTCGTATTGCTCCCCCGAACAGTACGAGGCGTTTCAAATCTACCGTCAACGTCGTGAAGAAGGCGCCGCCTCAACCGAAAAGATTACGACGCTCCCAATGACGAAACAGTCCGACATTTGGTCTTGGGCTATCTCCGTTTTAACCATGTTTCACGGTCGTTCTCCATGTAAGATGGGAGGTCAAACCGCCGCCGAGGTTTTTGAAGTTTTTCTCAAATCGCAGGAATCCAGTCCTCGTCCAGCCATGCCTCAAGACATGGTGGAACTCATACGGCAGTGTTTTCAAAAGAATCCTAGCGACCGTCCAGAATCGATGCAATTGGTAGCCGACAGACTTGTCGATATCTACGAAGACGTCATTGGCGTAAAGTATCCGCGTCGTCAACCTCAGAACGCCGCGCTATCAGGGGAAAGTTTATCAAATAAAGCCATTTCGCTACTCGATTTGGGGAAGACTGCGGAAGCGCTCTCATTGCTAGCGGAAGCCTCTGAGACCGAACCGGATCATCCGTTAATTACGTTTAACAACTCGCTCGCGCTCTGGCGTTCTGGACGAATTCTCGACACGCAAGCCGTCGAACGCTTTGCGGAACTGGAGCAGAACAGATCGTTCGATCCTGCGTCGTTTTATGTTTCCGGTCTCACACAAGTCGAGCGAGGCAATATCAAATCGGCGATTAGTTCTTTTGAACGTGTTCTCGAACTTGCCCCTAAACGATCAGACGTTCAGCGTCTTCTTCTCCAACTGGAAAAGATCAAGTCGCTCGATTCACAGTGCCTGACGCAATATGTCTTGAAAAAACCCGGTGAAAACACTTCGCCAAGTCTGTTTGTCGCGGAGAATGACGACTTTTTACTCGTGGAATTGGCAAATGGGCAGTTTGCTGTTCTTGACGCCCTTACAGGGCAAGCTGTTGTAAAATTCTTACCGCAAAGTTCTGAATCAGATCAAGAGGCAAAAACTGTCAGCGAAGATTATCGCTGGAATCTTACGCTAAAAAACGACAACCTCGTTGTTGTTGAATCAGCAAAGGTCGCCGCGGGACAGACGCGACATATTAGAGTTTGTTTTAAAAGAGTCGATTGGGACGCCCGCGTCGTTCGCACAGCAAGGTCGTCAACCCGCGACGCTTCTTCTAGACAAATCGAAAATTCGATTCATTTCGTCCCCGAAAAGGGCGGCGTCGCCGTTCTTTTGAACGACAAGATCAAGCGCCGAATTATCGATCCCAACCAAACGATTACCGCTTTCGCAATTACGCCTGACGGAAAATGGCTCGCAACGGGCAACGACGTCTCGGAAATCAAGATATGGAACGTCGAACAGCGTCGCTGCGTCCGCACTTTCGTCGGGCTGGGCGGCGCCGTCGAGGCGATTTGGTTCGATCCTCATAAGCGTCATGTCGTCGCCTTAAGCAAGGGGCTGTGTCTTCAATTCTTCAACGTCCAGTTGCTCTGCGTTTTCCCGGAGAAAATCCACGCGCCTCATCAACTGTGTCAGATTAACTCGTCGGAAGAACTCCTCGAACGCCAGGCGAAGTTTGAGGAGCTTATTCGAAAAGCTAAGGTCGGCGACGCGGAAGGTTCCGTTGCAGACGTCGTCGACGCGTTTCACGAAATTCAAAACGTCGAAGGTTGGGAGAACACGAGACCCGTGTTTGAAAGTCTTCTCGAGCGTAAAGCGGTTCGTTCGGCAATTACGGGCGTCACTCCGTCGGCTCAACTCGACGCGCACGATGGAGCCGTATCGGCGTTGGCGGTCTCGTGGAACGGTTCCTTTCTCGTCTCGGCGGGAAAAGACGCCGCAATTCGCGTGTGGACGCGTCGCGCGGGAAAGGCGAACAGCAACCAATGGAATCAAGTTCTCAGTCTCGAATCGCACTACGACTGGATTCGCGCTATCGCTCTTTCCCCCAATAATCGCTTTTTAGCGTCGGCGGGTTGGGACCAGAAAGTTTACCTGTGGAATCTGGCCTCGGGTAAAAAGATTCGCGCTCTTGTCAATTCCGTCAAAAGTCCCACGCGTTTGGCGTTCGCGCCCGACGGTAGAACGCTTGCGCTCGGGACGGCAAACGGCGCCGTCTCGCTGTACGATTCCGCCGTCGGCAAGACGCTCCTTCGGCTTGAAGTCGGAGAAGGCGAGGTTCACTCTCTAGCGTTCAACCGAGACGGAAGATTCCTCGTCACGTCGACGAACGACGCCGTCCGATTCTGGAACGGACGCAGTCAGTTGCCAATCAAGGAAATAAAGAATTTTCCCGCTCCCATTCTTTCGTTTGATTTCTCGCTTGAGAGAAACCTCCTCGTCGCAGGGTGCGCCAACGGAAAGATTATTCTGGTCAATCTCTCCAACGGAACTCAGACGTCTCTTTCGGGACATCTGGGCGAAGTCGGCGAAATCAAACTGTTCCCTGATTCGAGATGGCTTGTTTCCACAGGCAAGGATAAGACGCTCCGCATATGGAACCTCGCTAATCAGACGAAATCGTA
>CAMZHY010000305.1 GCA_947307005.1 uncultured Planctomycetaceae bacterium | reverse complement strand
CCTCGTTCGCCGTAAAGACAAGACGCGCCGGGTCCGCTTTGCCGCCGATCCCGAGAGGATGAACCTCCATGCGCGGTTTGCCGCTTGCGATTGTCGGGCAGACCTCGAGCATATGCGCCTGAAGAATCGCGCCTTGCCCCTTGAAATGGTAGACGTAATCCTCTAGGAACGACGTTCCGCCCGGAAGTCCCCGCGCGGCGACCTTCATCGTCCGCACGAGCGCGGCGGTCTTCCAGTCCCCTTCCGCGCCGAAACCGTAGCCTTCCGCCATAAGACGTTGAGACGCGAGCCCAGGAAGCTGATTGAGTCCGTAAAGATCGTCGAAATTCGTCGTAAACGCTTTCGCGTTCCACTTTTCGAGAACGGAACGAAGCGCGATTTCAATACGCGCGGCCTCTTTGACCTGATCGCGCTCAAAACCGGGCTGGCGGCAGTTCTCCGCGAAGTCGTATTCCTTCTCATATTCGGCAACGAGCGCGTCGACCTCGGAGGCGGCGACCTTTGTTACGGCGGCCGCCAGCTCGCCGACGGGACAATACTCGACGCGATATCCAAAAACGTTCTCCGCCTCGACCTTGTCGCCGTCCGTCACGGCGACGTCGTTCATCTGGTCGCCGAAGCGGATAATGCGGAGCGAGTTCGACTCGTTCCACGCGACGCAAACGCGCGACCACGCCGCGACGCGATCTTGTACTTCGGGATCGTCCCAATGCCCGACGACCACTTTTCGCGGCTTATTAAGGCGCGTCATGATATGACCGAATTCGCGATCGCCGTGGGCGCTCTGATTGAGATTCATGAAATCCATGTCGATTTCCGACCATGGAATCTCGGGATAGAACTGCGTATGAAGGTGGAGAATCGGCTTGTTCAACAGCTTGAGACCGCGAATCCACATCTTCGCCGGCGAAAACGTGTGCATCCAAAGAACGACGCCCACGCATTTTTCAGATTCGTTCGCCTCGCGAAACTTCTGAGCGATTTCTTCGGTCGACTTCACCGTGCCGCAATAGACCGTTTTGCAAGGGACGCGCCCGCATGCGTTGAAACGATCGACGACCACCTGAGAATGAGCGTCGACCTGACGGAGCGCCTCGTCGCCATAGAGCGTCTGCGCGCCAGTGAGAAACCAAATTTCGTACTTTTCTTTAAACATATATAAACCTCTGTATTTCAGACGGTTGCTATCAAAACGTCAGCGTTGTCCGTAATACGCGTTCGGACCGTGTTTGCGCGAATAATGCTTCTCAATAAGCGCCTCGTCGACGGGAAGCGCGGGATTGAGAATCGCGGTCATGAACGCCATTTTCGCCGACTCTTCGAGAACGGAAGCGTTGAACGCCGCGTCGAGCGCCGACTTGCCCCAGCAGAACGGTCCGTGATTGCGCGCCAGCGCCGCCGGAGTCGCCATCGGATCAATCCCGCGTTCGCGGAACGTCTCCACGATCACGTTCCCCGTCTCCCCTTCGTAGTCGCGTTCAATCTCTTCGGGCGTCAGCGAACGGCAGCAGGGAATGGAACGGTAAAAATAATCGGCGCAAGTCGTGCCGACGATGGGAATATCGCGCTGAGCCTGCGCCCACGCGACGGCGTGGGTCGAATGCGTGTGAACAGCCCCGCCGACGCGCTCGAACGCGCGATAAATCGCAAGATGCGTCGGCGCGTCCGTCGACGGTTTCAACGCGCCGTCGACAACCTTGCCGGTCTCGAGTTCAAGGACGACCATGTCGTCGGGCGTCATCGTTTCGTAAGGAACGCCCGACGGTTTGATGACGACAAGCCCTTTCTCTCGGTCAATTCCGCTCGCGTTGCCCCACGTATGAAGCACGAGACCGTATTGAACCAGTTTGAGGTTCGCGTCGAAAACTTCTTGTTTTAGTTCGGAAAGAATCATAACGCTCCGTCGTCAAAGAACGACGCGACGCGAGGTCGCGCCCATCCTTTGAAAAAAGTCAACGAGAAACCGGTTCTCTCCTCAAACAAAGGAGAGAACCGCCGAAAACGCGACCGTCAACCGATGAAGTAGACGTAAATGCAAACGATAATCGCGATAAGCCCGCAGGACGCCAAGACGTCGACCCAGTTCCAACTCGCGCGAGTCTCGGCCTTCTGTTCGACGGTCGCCGTCGCGTAAGTCAAACCTTGGAGATGCTCTTGCGTCGGCTTAGGCGTCAAGAAACTGACGCCGTAGAGGAGCAAGATGCAGATCACCGTCAGATAGATGCACATGAACGTGTAACTGGTCGTCGCAAACCACTGAAGGAACGAACCTTCCATAAAGGGCGTCAGTTCGTTGAGGATTTCGCAGCCCAGTCGCGCCATGCCGAGGACGAATCCCGCGATCAGCGCGGTAAGGCACCCGGCGGCGTTGACGCGGCGAGAGAAAACGCCGATGAAGAAGACGGCGAAAATCGGAGGAGCCATGTACGACTGAACGCTCTGGAGGTAGTTGTAAAGCGAACCTTTCATGAGCGCGATCGTCGGGATCCAGAGGAGTCCGAGGAAAACCATGACGCCCGTGGCGAGACGGCCGACCCAAACCATCCGCTTTTCAGACGCGTTCGGGGCAAACTTCTTATAGACGTCCATCGTAAAGAGCGTCGAGCACGAGTTGAAGACGGACGCCAGCGAACTCATAAGCGCGGCGAGAAGACCGCCGATAACGATTCCGCGCATACCGATCGGGAGCACTTCTTTAACGAGCAACGGGAACGCCTGGTTGCCGTCGAAAAGAACCTCGGGATTGATCTTGCCCTGAACGGCAAGACCATACGCGATCATGCCTGGCACAATAAAGATAAACACCGGCGTGAGTTTAAGATAAGCGCCAAAAATCGTTCCGCGACGCGCGGCGCGCTGATCCTTCGCCGCTAACGTGCGCTGCACAATGTACTGGTCGGTGCACCAATACCACAGACCGACGACCGGCGCGCCGAAAAGAAGACCAAACCAAGGATATTTTGGATGGGAATTCGGTTTCCAAAGGTTAAAGTAGTCCGCCATCGCGCGAACGCGGTTTGGAACGACCACGTCAATCGAAGGACTATCGGAAACGAGTTCGGCGAAATAAGCGTTCCAAGTCTCCTCGTCGACGCGCCCCTTAATTGAATCGATCTCCTCGCGAGAAAGATCGGACAGAAGGAGATACTTGCCCGTTCGGTTGGTCTTCGCGATATACTCTTCGACGTCGATTTCTTCTTCGTCGTCCGCTAGCGCGTTCTCCCCTTCGACGGGAACGCTTTCTCCAATATTATTCTCAGCGACGGTTTCGGCGTTCTCATCGACGACAGCCTCGGCGACGTTCGTTTCAACCGCCTCGTCAACACCTTCAACTCCTTCGACGGCCTCTTCTTCGGAAATCTCGTCGATTTCGTCGTCTCTATTGGCGCCGATAACGTCGATCTTCGGACTCACAAGAACAAGGTCGCGAGTCGTCCCATCCGGCAGGGTCTCCTGCAAGACTTCCGCGTCGGGGTCGCCGAACTCTTCTTCGTTGAGAACGATTTTATAGCCCCCGTACAGATTGGCGTCCTGAGCGACGCTCTTAAGTTCATTCCAACCGCCGACGTGATGAAGTCCAATGAAGAGAACGCTCGCCGCGCCGATGAGCAGAACGACCGTCTGCAACAGTTCCGTATACAGAACCGCGCGGAGACCGCCGAGAATCGTATAGAGCCCCGTAATCAGAACCATGCCGACCGCGCCGACCCAGAAGTTGCTGATTCCGGGAATAAATTCGACCGGGAACAACGCCTTGAAAACAATGCCGCCCGCGAAAAGCGTGACGGAAATCTTCGTGAAAACGTAGGCGACAAGGCTGATTAGCGAAAGAATCCAACGCGCCGAAGGAGAATAACGTTTCTCAAGAAACTCCGGCGTTGTGAAAATGCCGCTCCTTTCGTAGAACGGCACCATAATCCAGCCCAGCACCAGAAGACACCACGCGTGGAGTTCGTAATGCGCCATCGCCATCCCGTCGCTCGCGCCCGTCCCGGCGAGTCCGACAAGGTGTTCCGAACCGATGTTCGACGCGAAGAGAGACGCGCCGATCACCAGCCATCCCGCCTTTTTACCGGCGAGAAAGTAATCCTTCGACGACTCGTTCTTCTGGGAGACGACCCACCAGGCGAGTCCGAGCAAAAGGGCGAAATATATCCCAAGCGTCGCCCAATCCCAGTCGTCGAGCGAAGCGCCGAGCGTTTGGGCAAAAAGCAGAGAGTTTGTCATAAAAGTCATGAAGAAACCCAATCAAGCGTTAGAAGTTGCGTCATGGATAATATCTATCGTCCGACCGCGACGTTGCGATCGGACGAGACAAACGAATATGTCAGCGTTTCGACTCGCGAACTGAATCGCGAATCGCAATAAGTTCTTTCATTACGGGATAGAGTTCGATACTCGTTCCTTTAACTCCAAACGAATTATGGAGTTTCATATAGTTGCGGAAGAGTTTTTCGTAAACGGCGGCTGCGGCGGAATTGGGACGATAGACTAAATCTTTGTATCCAACAGCGTTGCGCTGGGCGTCGTAGATCGAACGAAACGCGCCGCCCGCGACCGCGCCAAAGAGAGACGCGCCGAGCGCGCACGTCTGAGCGCTTCGCGCGATCTTGAGAGGACGATTGAGGACGTCGGCGTAAATCTGTATCGTCATAGGGCTCTTTTCCGCGATTCCACCGCAAACGACGACCTCGTTGATCGCCACGCCATATTCCTCAAGGCGCTCGACGATCGCGCGAGCGCCGTACGCCGTGCTTTCGACAAGCGCGCGATACGTTTCCGCCGCCGTCGTACTCAGCGTCGAGCCTATTATAGCGCCGGTAAGCGCCGTGTCGACCAAAATACAACGGTTGCCGTTATTCCAATCGAGCGCCAAAAGCCCGCTTTCGCCCGGCGAAAGAAGCGCGGCGTCTTTTTCAAGCTCAACCAGCGTCTTACCTGTCTTAGTATAACGTTCGGGCGCGAGAGAACGTTCAAACCAACGGAAAATATCGCCGACTGCAGACTGTCCCGCCTCGATTCCGTAACAGTCGGGAAG
>CAMZHY010000304.1 GCA_947307005.1 uncultured Planctomycetaceae bacterium | reverse complement strand
CTTCGCTGATCGCGTCGGTTGCGACGTTGAATTCACGACGCCCCGTTTTGATTTTTGCGGCGCTAAAGCCTCGCTCTTTCATGAACCGCACGTAAACGTCGTCTAACGTTTTCGCAAACGTTTGAGAATCGATTGCCGTGAGGTCGATTCGGACGACCAAAAACGTTTTGTCGTTGACTTGACTTTCGATTCTGTCATAGGCGGTTGCGAGTAGCGAAGGAGCGTCTTGAGAGAACAACGTCGTTGGAACGAGCGCGCAAACGCCGACGAGAAAGGACAGAAGAGTTGAATATTTAAGGGTCATACGCACGTCTCTTAATCATTTTGAGGAAACGCGAAAACTGCGGTCAGGCCGTTGACGCGACGGAGGGACGACGAAAGGGCGTTAATCGACGCGTTTGAAAGGATTGGACGTCCTTATCTCATTTTCGTCAGGGGCGTTTGAATCAAATTGAAAGTCGGAATCGTCGAGGTTTTCGAGTTCCACATGGGAATCGGACCTCGTCAGACCGCGTCCGAGCATAAGAAACCCGATTGAAACAGGACCGAGTTTTGAGACCTCGTCGAGAACGCTGTCGGAGAACGTTAGTTCCGATTCGTTTTGAACGGGAAGCAAAAGCTCAAAAGATCCCGCGTAAAACTCGCGCACGATTCCGTACAGGTTAAATCTTTTCACAAAAGTCCGATCCATCGTCGAGAGAATTTTTCCCGGCGCAAAATCATCCATATCAACCTGTTGCGGCTCGTTTTCTAGCGTCTTAAAGTAGAACGCGTTGTAGGCGTCGGCGATTTCAACAAGACTGTCGCGAAATTTGCTGGCGTTAACGGGGGTTGTGAATTTGAGCGCGTATCGAACGCTCAGTGTCGAGAGGTCGACGCATCCGGAACCGTCGACGAACGCCGCGTCAAACGCTTCGACGAGGTTCTTTACGGCGCGAGGCGAATTGGCGAACGGGTCGTACTGACGAAGACGCGCCGAGCCCGCGTCTTCGCCTTCCGTCGCGTGGAAAAGGGGACGAATCTTCAAGCGTCCGCAATACCACGAGACGAACGCGTTTCCGTTCTTGGCGATCGACGATTCGAGCGTTTTGTTGGAAGACGGTTTGAAGTCCTTATAATACTCCGCAAACTCCTTAAGAGGCGTCTTTGAAGCCACCATGAAACTCTTCTGGTAGAGCGCGCAATTAAAGCGATGGTCTTCCGCGAATTTCTTGCACGTCTCCTGCTGTTCCGAGGTCATATCGCGCGCAGGCGCGATAATGCACGAGCCTTCGCCGCGCGTCGTCTGAACGACGAAATAGACGTCTGAAAGACCGGTTTTCTCTTTGAATTCCGCGACTGAACGCTTTAAGTTCTCCGTCGCGGCCTTTGCCGTAACGTCGAATTCCTTAAGGCACGCTCGTTTGCCCGCTTCGTCAAACTGGAGTTTTTCTAAAATTCTGCCAAAGACGTCGTTAAGAGAGGTCTCAAAGACTTCGTAATCGATTCGATCGAAGTCGATTCTCGCGACGAAAATCGTGTCTTTGTTGACGAAGGGCGCGATTGGTTCGAGACCGGCGGTCAAAACGCGCGCGTTTTCGTTCTTTTCGGTCTTTTGCGCGAAAACGACGCCGACCCCGCAGGTCGCGAAAACAAGAAGAACGCACAATCCAAAGACGACGTTTCTCACGTCGATTGACGGAACGCGCAATTTTTTGGAAAGGAACGACGGAAGCGCCATGGGAATTTCCTGAAATCTTTTCGGTCAAATAGACGTTCTCAAGTCGACGCTTTTCCTTTCGGTTTGCGAATCGACTTCCCTAAGTCAGCATTGTAAAGAACGCGGCGCCTGTCGTCAATGTTTAAGACGAGAAGTTTATCTTTTTCATCTCGCGCGAAGAGCGCGTCGACGCTTGAGTCGCGTTTGTAAATCGCGTATAATCTAAAAAGCGTTTTTTGACCGCCTAAAACGGCGGAATTAGAGCGGCTCCATTATCGACGGTTATTTCGAACTATAGGCGACGGACAATGTTTCATCTTAGATTGAAAGCTATCGCGCGACGTTCTGTTCGCGCTCTGCGCGTTGCGACGTTTCTTTTAGCGTTCCTCCTGATCTTGTCTTCTCAAGTTAAGGCGCAGGAATTGAATCCTCGTCAACCGTTTACATTTCGCGCCGAATGGTTTTCCGGCGGCGATATGACGCTTCGAGGACTCCCGTATTCCGACAAATACGTCGCGCTCTGTCCTGAGCCAAACTCAAAAGAATCTCGCGCCGATTTCGAGATTGAATTTCCCGAGACGGGCGATTACGAACTTTGGGCGTTTTTCAGCGCGGAAAATTCCCGTCCGCTAACGATTGAATTCGACGGCGCCCCCGTTTCCGATAAAGCGCTTGCCGGAACGAACGGAAGCTGGCTCACGAGCGCGTCTTCGTGGGAAAAAGAACTCGTTCTTTCCAACGTTTCCTCCGGAAAACATACGATTACGATCCACGCGTTTTCGCCCGATATTCCGCATTTCAGCGCGTTCAAACTCGTTCCGCTCTTTGACCTAAAGACGAATTGGAACGTTCCCCGTCCGATTGCGGAGGAAAAAATTAAAAATTCCGACGACTGGCGACCGAGTCCTTGGAGCGGCGGCTGGTACGAGTACATTGCGCGCGATCGATATCTTCGCAAAGAGAGCGGCGAAACGTTCAGCGACCACTTTGCGAGAGAAACCGCGCTTGCGCTCGCGCCGAAATCTTCAATCGCTCTTGAAGCGTCCCCGACTCCCTTTGGCGCAAACGGCGCCGCCGTCGATCTTTTCGACGAACTAACCTACGCGCCCGGGATGTTCGGCGACTCCGCGTCGGAAGAGACTTCACAAGACGAAGAGTCCCCCGCGCTCTATCTCCGCGCGACGTTCGCGCGCTCGGCGGACGACGCCGACTCGAAACTCCCGCAAACCGAGACGTTCGTCGTTCGTCGAACGCGGTACGACGAAGCGCTTGACCGCGCCGCCGACGCGATCGATCGGTTCCGTCAAGACGTTGGCGAAGACGACTATCTCGCGAAAACGGAAGAGAAGATTGAGGAACTGCGCGCGCTCGGAAAAGAGGCGTTTGACGCGTACGCGCGCGAGAAGACCGATGAAAACGCGCTGAAGTGCGCCGAGCTTTACGTCGCGGCGTCGCGTCTTTACGCGCGCGTCGGCTGGGCGAATCCGATTCTTGATTTCGACAAACTGCTTTATATCCTGCGAAGCGCTTCCGATTTGGGATTGCCGCAGAATTACCAGAGCAACTGCGTTTTGAATCCAAACGGATTTGACGACGCGCTCAAGACCCTGGCGCTCCCCTTCGTCTTCGACTCGACGAGTCCCGACGACGTCGACGAACAGATCGCGACCGACGCCGACGTCGCGCCCCGTTCGGCGACTCTTTTCAAGCCCGACTATCCTACGTTCCTCGGCGACCTCGACTTGCACTTCGACGCGGAGAAGGCGCTGATTTCTTCGACGACGCGCGACCGCCGTTGGAACGTCTTCGAACTCGATCTCAACGCGGCGCAAGAGAATAAGTCGACCGACGAGACGATGAAGGCGAAACTGCCCGAATTTCCCGACGCCGACAGCTACGACGCGTGCTACATGCCCGACGACTCCGTGGTTTTCACCTCGACCGCCTGCTATATCGCCGTCCCTTGCGTTTCCGGAACGACTCGCGTGACGAACACGTTCAAACTCGACGCAAAGGACAATTCGATCCGTCGTTTGACCTTCGACCAAGAGCATAACTGGCAACCGACCCTCACTCCCGACGGACGCGTTATGTATCTCCGATGGGAATACACCGATATTCCGCACGTTCCCGGTCGTCTGCTCTTCCAGATGAATCCCGACGGCACGAACCAGCGCTCGCATTACGCGTCGAACTCGCTCTGGCCCGTCTCGATGATGTACGCGCGGGCGATTCCCGATTCGCCGACGAAGTTCTGCTGCGTCGTGACCGGGCACCACGGCGTCTCGCGCATGGGCGAACTCGTTCTCTTCGACGTCCAGAAGGGACGAAAAGAGACGCAAGGCGCCGTCGAACGCATCTGCGGCTATCCGAAGAAGGTCGAGTCGCGAACCGATCCGAAGTATCACTCGACGCTCTGGGGCGACAACATTGCCGATGAAAGCTGGCCGAAGTATCTGCATCCGTTCCCGCTCAGCGAAGATTACTACCTCGTCGCCGCCCAGCCCGATCGCGACGCGCTTTGGGGACTCTATCTCGTCGACCGCTTCGACAATATGTATCTCCTGGCTGAAAACGAGAATTTCGCGTGTTTCGAACCAGTTCCTTGGCGCGAGACCGACCGTCCTCCCGTCATCCAGGACCGCGTCGATCTCTCTCGCGACGACGCGACCGTCTATTGCGCCGACGTCTACTTTGGCGAAGGGCTTAAGGACGTTCCGCGTGGAACCGTAAAGTATCTGCGCCTCTATTCTTACAGCTATCTTTACCCGATGATCGGCGGCGCGACCGGCATTATCGGGGTCGACGGACCTTGGGACGTCCGTCAGACGCTTGGCGTCGTTCCCGTCAACGAGGACGGCTCCGCGCTCTTTAGGGTTCCCGCGAACGTTCCGATCGCGATTCAGCCGCTCGACGAGAACGGTCAGGCGCTCCAGCAGATGCGTTCGTGGTTTACCGCGATGCCCGGCGAAACGCTCGCTTGCGTCGGCTGTCACGAGGACGAAAACTCGACGAGCGCCGTCTCCAGCGTCGCGTTTAAGACCGATTCCGTCGAAGAAATCCGATACTGGAACGGTCCGATGCGCGGATTCTCCTTCGATCGCGAGGTTCAGCCCGTCCTCGACCATTATTGCGTCGGCTGCCACGACGGCGTCGATCGCGGCTGGGGAGCGGTTCCTTTTGATCTGCGCGGCGGCAATATCATCCAAAACTATACATCCGCGCTGCAAGTCGGCGCGCCCTCCAACAGAGTTGGAAAGTTTTCGACCTCGTATATGAACTTGCAGGCGTTTGTCCGCCGTCCCGGAATTGAGAGCGATTATTTCCTTCTCAATCCGATGGAATTCAGTG
>CAMZHY010000303.1 GCA_947307005.1 uncultured Planctomycetaceae bacterium | reverse complement strand
TTCTGCGCGGCCCACTGGCAGAGGTCGACGGTGTGGGAACCCCATTCGAGGATTCCGCCGCCGTGGAAGTCGAACTTGCCGCGCCAGTCGCCGGCGACGTAGCGGCTGTTATAGGGACGCCATGGACAGGGACCGAGCCAACGGTTCCAGTCGACTTCTTCGGGATCCGGCTCCGGCTCGGCGGGATACCAATCCTGGTCGGTCGCGGGCCATAGCGTGTTGGCGTGGACTTCCGTCAGTTTGCCGAGTTTGCCCGACTGAGCGATTTCCGCCGCGAGCATGAAGTTGCCGATGTTGCGGCGCTGGGTTCCCGCTTGGTAAACGATTCCATAGCGTTTGACGGCTTCGGCGAGCGCGCGGCTTTCCTGAATCGTAAGGGAGAGCGGCTTTTCGCAGTAGACGTCTTTGCCGTATTTCGCGGCGGTGATCGACGCCATGGTGTGCCAACGGTCGCCGGTCGCGATGAGGACGGCGTCGATATCTTCGCGCTGAAGAAGCTCGTTCATATCGATATACGTCGCGCAGTCTTTGTCGCCGTATTTTTCGTTCGCGGCGTTGCTGACGAACTCGCGGCGAATGCGCCGAATGTCGCAGATCGCGCGGAATCTGATATCGTTGCGACCGAGGAAGATTCGGAAGTCTTCGCCGCCGCGGGATCCGATTCCAATCGCGCCGAGGTTGATTTTTTCACTCGGAGAAACGGTTCCGTCGAGTCCTAGCGCCGAGGCGGGCACAAGAGCCGGAACAAAAGACGCGACGCCGCAGAGCGCGACGCCTTTGAGAAAGTCGCGCCGTCCGACGCGAGGTTGCGTTGATTTCATAGATTACTCCTCTTGCAGCCGATCTCCGAGAGATCAACGTTGCGTTGACGAACTGACGCCGTTCGTTTGTCGAGGACGCGAGCCGTTAGCGGCGACGCGTCGCGCGTTTTACGGACGAACGATCGCGGCGACAATGCGAAAAAACAAAGACGATCCCAACGGACCGCCTATTTGACTGATGATAAAAGATTGACGGGCGAATTTCAAGCGTTGCGACGCCCTTTTCGCAATTTTGTTTTGTTTTTCGAAAGAGATTTGAGAAACTATCGACGGACGTTAATGTGATAATCGCTTTTGCGCGCCGCTTGCTTCGTCTCGGCGACCGCCTGATCCTTGGCTTTCAGAACGTCGACGCAATGATTCGACGCGTAGAATCCCGCGATCAGCAGCCCGATCCACGCGACGAACGCAAGTCCGCTAAACTGCGACGGCGACGACCCGATCATCAGCAGGAAGTCGTAAATCCCGTGCGCGGCGATCGCGACGCCATAAGAGAGCGCGACGTTTTTATAGAAGTTTTTGCGCCGCTTTTCCGACGCGCCGGAAAGCCCGCCCTCCGCCTTGAGAATATTGACGCCCTTTTTCTTCCCAAAGATCGCCAGCGCGAGGAAATATCCCATGAAGATCGAGAAGATAAAATGCCCCGGAATCGACGTGAACGACCTCATGAACGCGACGAAGAGCGAGTCGTTCGGCGACCAAGGCGAGACGACGTATAGCGCGTTCTCGACGAAGGCGAACCCGAGCGACACGCACGCGGCGAAGGAAAGCGCCAGCGTATAGCGAACGAATCGCGCGCTGCGAAGAACCGCGAAGGCGAGAATCGCGAATTTCGTCGTCTCCTCCGTAAACGCCGCGACGACGAACCCGTCGAGGAAACAGCCCCAGACCGTTTCCGGGTCGGGATTCAGTAGCGCGCCAAGTCCCCATTCTACGAGCGCGACGGGAAGGGTCGACAGTCCTCCCACGAGAAAGAGAAGCGCGTACGTCTTCCAAAGCTTCTTCGTCCCGCCCGCCGCGTCCGCGAGTTTCTTGAGAAACAGGAACACGGGGGCGAAGACGTAAATCGCGAGGAAGAAAAGATACCCGCAAACGAGGAGGATTTTCAGAATAGGAGACATTTCTTCAATTCTGAGCCGTCGCCGTCCGGCGACGGAGGACGAGCGGATAGATCAAGACGTTACAGGACGTAAAGGAGGACAATGTTCAGGGCGAGTCCGATGCAGGCGTACGTTCCGGCGATCATGAGAACGCGCTTAAGATCGGTGGAACAAAGGAACTGGACGGCGACCGCCGTGACGACGAGCTGAATGAGCGTCGCTACGGCGATAACCATGACGGGACTTTCTAACGGCGCGCATGCCAGCGCGATAAGGATTTTCGAGACGACTCCGGAGACGAGCGCCGCGAAAAACGCGTTTCCAAAGGACACGTCTTCCCCTGTGAACACCCTGATGATAAAGAGTAGAATGACAGCGGGGATAAGAGCTCCGATAAATATGCCAATCATGTTGCGTCTCCAAATTTGAGGAACGCTCGGACCGGATCCACGCTGTTTGCAGAACGTCCGCCCTCGCGCGCCTCCGACGTTTAGGTTTTACCCTATCCTAACTTGTGGCCACGACTGTTTCAAGGATTTTTCCTTTATTTTTCCACATTATCGAAAGATTTCACGACCAGAGCCGTTAAAGCAAATTCAAATAGCCTCGCGAAGCTTTGTTCGTCAGAGGTTAGGAACTAACTTAACGCCGTTTCGACGAGCTCGACTACTTGGGAGAATAAAGACAATGACAAAGAAAAGGCGCCCGCAAATCAAAAGACTCAAGGGCGCGCGACTGCGGAGACGAAGTTAATATAAGAAACGTAAGAGATTATACAAACCGACGGCTACGACCGTATAGGTTCCGGCGATCATAAGAACTCTTTTCATGTCGATGGAGCGGCAGGTGAACCGAACGGCGACGGCGGCGACGACGAAATGGACGCCGGCGAAGACCGCGACAGCTACAACAGGATTCTCTAAGAACGCGAGAGCGGGAGCCGCGAGAGCCCCTCCGCCGATTCCGGCTGCGAGCGCGGCGAAGAACGCGTCTCCAAACGAGACGTCCTTGCCTGCAAACGCCTTAATGATAAAAACGGGAATAACGACGTAAAGAAGCGCGCTAATAAGCATTTCGAAATCTCCCGTATGAAGGGATAATCGACGGACGCAAAGAGGCGTTGATTTCGCGCGCTTCACGACTCAACTTTTTGCTTTATGATAATCGACGGCGCCGCCGCGTTCAAACGCGAACAGCGCGATTTTGCCGTTTTCCAAGTATTTTTCGAGCGCTTACCCGCGCCGCGTCAATCCGTGAATTGCAACGCGGTCGCCGACGTAATATAATGGGGCCCGCTGGAGCGTCGTCGGCGTTTATTCCGAAGATGAACGACGTTGGGTATGGCAATGCGGAATTTTGAGGGAGACGATGCGCGACGGGCTGAATTTCGACGAATTGATTGGCGCGACGGGCGCGTTGCGGGACGCTTGCGACCGGGGCAAGATCGCCGCCGTGTCGGGCGTCGCCGTCTTCCTTTGGGGGGAGCCGGGGGTCGGCAAAGAGACGTTGGCGCGCGCGATCGCGGCGGCGCGGGAACCTTCGCGCAGGTTTCTTCCGGTCGACGGCGCGACGGTCTCTTGGCGCCAGTGGGAGACGCTGATTTCAAAATTGAGCGACGACGCGGTCGTCTTCGTCGATCGAGCGGAGAAGATTCCGCGTCAGGTCGGTCGGAATTTGTCGAGCGCGATCCTTTCCGGGACGGTTCCGTTCCAGACGATCTTCAGTTCGACCGCGTCATGCCAAACGCTGATCAGCGCGTCGAACTTCTCGACGGAATTGACGACGGTTTTCGCCGCCTTTCCGATTTTTCTGCCGCCTCTCCGAGAAAGACCTTCCGATTTCGCCGCGTTCGCGACGCGTTTCTTCGACGAAGCGACCGCCGAGGCGCGGCTTTTGCGCGACCCGTTGTCGTCCGCCGAACTTGAACGACTGCGCGCGTTTGAATACCCCGAGAACCTCGACGGTTTGCGTCGCGCGCTCAAGGCGATCGCGGAGCGCGACGTTTTCCCGAAAACAGCCGCCGAGTTGGAGACGCTCGTTTCCTCGGAAGTCGGGACTCGAAGCGACTTGTCGACTTCTACCGCCGCCGCGAGGACGGCGCCCGACGAAGAATCGGACGACGATTCCGCCGAGTTTCTTACCCTCGACGAGGCGATGAAAGCGCATATCGAACGCGCGCTCGTCCGGTCGCATGGCGTCGTGGACGGTAAAAACGGCGCAGCGAAGGCGCTCGCGATCAACCCGTACACGCTTCGCGCCCGAATGGTCAAACTGGGAATCGACTGGACGGCGTTTCGCGACGACGACGAGTCCGACGGTTGACGCGCCTTGACCCGCGTAACAATCGCGGTAGAATCTTTTTAAGAGACGGACAAGCGCGCGGGGCGCGACCGTCGCCTTTTGAGAGAGAAGAGAGAAAATGACGTTTCATTTGACGCCGTCGCGCGGGCTGGCGCTCGCCCTTGCTCTAATCGCGATTCTTCCTTTGGCGCGCGCAAGCGCCGACGAGCCGACCGCGGAAAACGTCGTCTCGGAGAAAACCGCCGCCGCGCCCGAACGCCTCAAACCGAAGTTTATCCGTCCCGGCGCCGACCCGTGGGTGATCGAGCGCGACGGGAAATACTACTGGAGCCAGTCGAACAACCCGACGCGATCGATTCGGCTCTGGGTTTCCGACTCCCTCGAAGAACCGGGCGAATACAAGGATATTTGGACCGCGCCGCGTCGCGGACCTTATTCGCGCGAACTTTGGGCGCCGGAGATTCACTTTATCGACGGGCGGTTTTACGTCTTCTTCGCCGCCGACAACGGCGAGAATAAGAATCATCTCTCTTACGTTCTCGTTTCCGAAAACGACGATCCGTATTCAAAGTACGAGCTCAAGGGACCTCTCTATACGGGCGACGATTTCGAGAACAAGACGAACAACCGCTGGGCGATCGATTCGACGGTCTTCGAATTTCGCGGGAAACGCTATCTGATCTGGTCCGGGTGGAAAGACGACCGCGACGTCCAGTATCTGTATATCGCGCCGCTCGCCGACCCGCCGACGCAGACCGCCGCCGCGCGCGTCCTCATTTGCGACAACGCCGATTACCTCTGGGAGCGCGTCGAAGAACGACTTGGAACG
>CAMZHY010000302.1 GCA_947307005.1 uncultured Planctomycetaceae bacterium | reverse complement strand
AAGCGCGGAGGCTTCGTCGAGAAGTTGTTTTTCGCGATACCACGCTTCTTGTCGCGCTTTTTCGTCCGCGCTGAGACGACGGAGCTGAACGATCGCTTCCGCAACTTCAGGGATTGTCGTCGTTTGTTCTATCGCCATGAGATCGCCCTCCGTCGGCGGATGATTGATGAAATACCTTACGGCGTCGATTCCATCAGTTTCTCAAATTCGGACGGCGTCATATCCGCCTCTTTCGCGCCCTGCGCTAAGGTCAGCGTCCCGTTTCTTACAAGTCGGACGAGCGTTTTGAGGACGCCTTTAACCTCGCCCTCCTCAATTCCTTGATTATGTCCTTCCTCAAATCCTTGATTATGTCCTTCCTCAAATCCTTGTCGATGCGAGCTGTCAAGCGCGGAGGCTTCGTCGAGAAGTTGTTTTTCGCGATACCACGCTTCTTGTCGCACTTTTTCGTCCGCGCTGAGACGACGAAGCTGAACGATCGCCTCCGTAACTTCAGGGATTGTCGTCGTTTGTTCTATCGCCATAAGATCGCCCTCCGTTTCCGCGTTAATGAGAGTCAACCAAACCTCGACTCGTCTGTTCCTACTAAATGCGCCGACTTTTTTAAGCTCAAAAAAGTGAATCGCCAGCTTGTCCGTCAACGTTTCATGCCGATTCTTCTCTTGAATGACGAAATGCGAATGGTAGTCTTCGCAGTCAAACAGGTTGAAGTTAATGATATTAATGCAAATCGTCTGCTTTAAATCGGAATACTTTCCGCCCGCCTTGAGTTCGCCGTCATAGAGCTTCGCCCAGTAAAACAAGGATCGTTCTTTGAAATCTTTAACGTTGTTCACCTGCATTTCAACGTTGACGATTCTGCCGTCGACGTCGAGCTTCAAATCGAGACGACTGAACTTCTGATTCAACGTTTCCGGCGCAATTTCCACGTTCTCGATCGAGACCGATCTCACGCTTTCGAGCGGGAGGTCCAGCAGGTCGGAAACAAACGCCCTGATGATCCTCTTGTTCGAATCGACGCCGAATATCCGCTTGAAAATCACGTCGAGCTTCAGCTTGACGATCTTCTGATCTTTGTCCAACGTATGATCTCCTATATTTACGACGGAATCCAGCGAACGACCGCTAGCGCCCGTCGTAAAAACCAATCACTGCGACTGCGCGTCGGAACCGCCTCGGTCGGCGACCTTCGTTCCTTTTTCGCCAATGATCGGACGAATGCGAAAGGTTCGATCCTTGAGGAAATCGCGAAGCGTCGCGTACTCCTCGTAGGAATCGCTCGCGACGACGATGGCGATCGTGTCGCTCCTCGGACTGTACGGCGCGAACGCCGCGTCGAGACGTTCGATCACGCCCGGCGCGGTCAGGTCGAGTCCTCGCCACGGCTTCGGCTCGGTTTGCGCCGAGATTCCGTCTTCGTCGACGATGTGGAAATCGTCCGCGTTGAGCCTTTTAATCCCTCGATCGTCGTACTTATGCCAAAAATAAAGGCGTCCGTACTTTAAAATCACGGCGACTTCGCGGCGGAACCCGTAATCGGAGCGCATTTGCGGGGGCGACGCCTTTCGGGTCGCGAGTTTTCGCGCCGCCGCCGCGTCGTCCTCCGCCGCTTGGAGTTGTTTCGTCGCGTCTTCGAGTTCTCGGAGCGCGTCCTTCATTTCAACGTCGAGCTCAATCGCGCGGCGTTCGATTTCGGCGACGCTTTGAGTCTTCGCCGCGTTCTCTTCGGACGTCTCGCGAAGCTCGTCGAGGACGTCGAGCGTCTCGTGAGCATACTCCGCGACTTCCTGCGAATTCAACCCTTGGATGACCGAACGCGCCTGCTCGACGCGGTCGGAAACCGCGTCCCACCGACGCTGCAGCGCCTCAAGCTCGACCTCAAGCTCCATGAGTTCGACGGCGCTCGCGCGCTCCTCGGAGACGGTCTCCTCATACGCCTTGTCCGTCGTCGCGCGCATCGAAACGACGACGAAAAGCATGATGAAAATGAACCCGCCGAACATGTTGCAGATCGTGTCAAGGAAGAGCTCCAGACTGTCCTGCGGCGCCTGTCTGCGACTCATGGACTCTCCTTTCCGCGTCCCTCCTGGAGGAACATGAGCGGTCGCGATTCGCTGATCAGGTCGATCCCGTAGCGATATCCCTCGGATTCCAACTCGAGAACGGCGAACTCGAAGTTGCGCGCGCCGCTCGGACGGACGATCAGGACGAAATACTCGGAGCCGGAGGGTCGCGTCGTCGCCCATCTGGCGAAGGCAAACGGCGAATCGAACGTTTTGGCGTCCGAATCGTCGACGGAGCCATGGGCGACGAGCTTCGAGCCGGAAATCTCGACGTACCACGGCTTTTCGCGCACGTCGTCGTTGAACGCGTAGACGGCGCTCTCCTGCGAATCGAACTCTTCTTTCGCCGTCTCTTCCGCTTTTTCAAGCGTCTCGGCAGCCGAACGTTTGAGTTCGTCGATCCGTTCTTCGAGACCGGCGAACGTCTCCTTTCGCTCTTCGAGTTCTTCGAGCTTCCGGTCGAGGCGCGACGACTCCTCTTGCGCGCCCTCGAGCCGCCTCTTCGCGTTTGCGAGCTGCGCTTTAACCTCCGCGAGCGATTTCCCGACCCCGGCGGAATCGACCGCCGCCGTTTCTTCGACGCGCGCGTTGAGCTCGTCGAGATCGTTTTGCAGTTTCTCGACCTGCGCGCGAACCTCGTCGACCTTCGACTTCGCGACCGTACTCGCCTGCGACTCGACCTCGACGCGTTGCGTCAGCGCGAGCGCCAGCAGCAGCGTGATTAGCACGACGACCCCGCAAACCGACGTGATCGCGTCTTGAAACGCGAAGAGTGAAAAGGGCGCGCCGCTCTTCTTACGACTCATCCGCCGCTCCTTCCACAATCGGTTCGACGCGCTCCCGAACGCGAAGCTTCGTCACGATGTTGACCGTGCAAAATTCGGAGCACGCGTCGAGCAGTTCTTCCTCCGACTTGCGGACGAAGGTCGAGAAGAGCTGAAGCGCGAGCGCGACGGCGAGCGCGACGAGCGTCGTCTCGAACGCGGTCGAAAGCCCGGCGGTCACGTCTTTGAGCGCGGGCGTGAGCGCCGCGACGTCGCTCGTCGCGGTCAGGACGCCGGCGAAATGGCCGATCGCGGAGGAAAGCCCGATGACCGTCCCGATAAACCCGAGGATCGGAATCGCCCAAAGGAACCCGTTGACGAGCGCGTACGACGTCTGCGACACGTTCTCGTCCTGCTCCGCTTGGGTCCGAAAGATCGCGTCGACGTCGGAGACCTGCCCGAAGTTGCGCAGGTTCGAGAGCGTCTGGACGACGCGACGGTACACGAGGAAATCCTTCGGGGAATCCGCGTGCTTGCTGATCGTGTCGGCGACGTCGTCGACCGTGTCGACGGTTAGGGTGAAGTCGGGATCGTCGGGGAGAATCGGACGCGACAGCGGCTGCGACTGGAGCTTGATCTTCCGCGTCTTGATGAAGAGGATGAAGAAGGTCCAGAACCCGAGAAAGACGACCGCGTACGGGGTCCAACCGCGCTCGGTGAACATACTCTTGAAGAACGAATCAGGAAGGAAGATCAGAACGACGTAAAAAGCGACTGAAAAAACCAACGCCAGCAGTCCGGAACAGAGCGCCCCGACCTTCGTATAGCTTCCGCCCTCAAACCCAAGCCGTATTTCGAAGTCGTCGCGTCGCCAAGACAGCTTCCGTAACGCGTTTTTCTCGTTCATCGTCGTATCTTTCATCTTTCAAAACAGCGCGGCGCCCGTTTGTCCGCTTTGCATATTATACAAACAAACCGCCGCCGCGTCGCGCAATTACGTCAAATCCGACCGGAAATTGCGCTATTTCTCTATGACGTTCCCCTCTTTCGTGTCGCACGCGTCGCGACTCCCGGAGGATATGCTCCAGTTGCTGCGGTTCCCCGAGAAGAACGAGTTCGACGCGACGACCCCGCCGCCCCCTTCCGCGATGAAGCCCGTAACGTTCCCGTCAAACCGGCATTTGTCGACCTTCGCCGACGCGCCGCTGAATGACGAAACCCCGTAGCGGTTCTCCGAAAGAAATTGACAATATTCGAGCGTCGCTTTCGAGGAATCTTGAACGCGCAGCCCCGCGTCCCCAAACTGCTGGAATTGACATTTCCAGAACGAAACGCTGGCAAACTCGCCCTCGACGACGACGCCCGTCGACTTCTCGGCGCCGTTCCCTTCAAAAACGCAGTTCTTGAACTTCGCTTTCGAGTCGTTCGAAACGGCGACGAGCGGCGTCACGGCGTCGGCGGAAGGCGTGTTCCGGAAGGAGAAGGTCAGCCCCTTGAACGCGACAAGGTCGCGAGAGTCGATTCGCAACGTCTCCTCGGAACCAACCTCGACGACGACGTCCCCGGACGTCCCGGACTCGCCGACGATCGCGACCGCATGGTCGATCAAAACCTCAGAACTCTCGCCGCGCGCCGCCTTCTTACCCTTCAGCGGAATCGGCTTCTCCGTCGAACGAACGAGAATAACGTCGCCCTTCGACGATTTTGCCAACGCCTCTTCAAGCGACGCCGCGTCGTCTGGAACCGTAACCGTCGGCTTCTTCGACTCCCAACTCTCCGGCGAATCGACAGATTCGCCAAGGACGTCGTCCCAAGTCGGGGGTTCGAGTTTCGTAGCAAATTCCTCGCCCAAATCCCCGTCCGTTCCATCAGGAAGACGAGAGAGCGCCTCTTTCACCGTTTTGCTCAACGCAATTCGACGACCGTTAAAGAATTCTTCCGCCTTATATTTAGCGAGAATCGCGCCCGTCTTCCCGTCATAGAGCCAAAACTCCGGATTGACTGTGCAAAGAGCGCAAGAGGGATAGGTAAGAGTGCTGTCAGACGACTCGTAAAAGCCTGAATATTCAGAACCGTTCGCGCCAAGTTGGAACACGCAAAGAACGCGTATGGAATCTTTGAGTCGGTTATAATCTCCGCGTGAAACTTCCGTAAGCGTCCAATGGTCGAATTGAGGTTCGGAACGCTTTTTAATCTGCGAATTTTCGAGCGCCAGCCAGTAAGCTTTTCCG
>CAMZHY010000301.1 GCA_947307005.1 uncultured Planctomycetaceae bacterium | reverse complement strand
TTCCAGTAAGGACTCCATCTTTTACCAATGACGTTCCAACTCCTCGCCGTTTCAATTAAGTCTTCCGGAAACGTTCCTACTCGTCCCGTCCAATCTGGTGCGGAATGAAACAGTTCGAGAATTGGCAACTCATATTTAAATGTCAATTTACGTAATGTTTCAGAATGAGAATCGCCGTCGAAGTGAAAGGAATTTCTCTGCGGTTCGATTCTTCCCCAATTCAAGCGTTCACGATATGTTGCGATTCCTATTCGCCGCGCGTTGCGAATGAGCGCCTCGCGCGTCTTATCGTCTCTAACAAGCCACGTTGACGCGGAATCAATCGCAAAAAATCGGTCAAGAGGTCGTGAAAAAGCGTTTTGGTCTCGACCGGAATTCGTGCCGTTGGAAACAAACGCAGGTTGAGAAGCAATTCCAAACGTCTGCCCGGATTCTGGTAATTCAAGTTCAAAATACCCCTGAGGAATTATCGTCAGAATCTCCAAACGTCCGTTACTAATCGCGCCTTCGCCTTCATGAAAAATATTACCGTCGGTCGTTTTGACGACGTATTTAACCGAGCCGCCTTCAGCGCCTTCATTTCTTTCACCTGAGTCTGAGTAGAACTCAAAAAGCGCAGGCTGATCGGGTTCAATCCAAAACTGTGAAACGTCGTTAGGAATCCAAGTCAACAAGCTCGCTAACAGGGAGCCCATTATCGAGAAAAAGTTCATGATTCCAAAATCCTTCTGAAACGTTACAAAAAGCGCGTGGATGAATACACCGCTTTAAAGAAGGTTTAAAATAAGCTAAGTAAAACAACTTGAAGCTGGTGAGATTCTACCGTCATACGAGAATTACAAGCCGACGATTAAACGGCTTCCACTAAAATCCAACTCGCGTTACTTTCCCTAGGATTATAGAATAACGGTTTTGTAGAATCAAGTTTACTCACAAGAGAGTTATGGACGCGAAACGCTTAAGCTGTGGAAATTGGCCTTCTCAACGGTAAAATTCTAGCGTATGGTTCTGAGAATCTCGGTTCGTCCGATTAACGACAAATAATCATATAACAAAAAGGAAAAGAATCATGATCAGAGGTTCGATTTTACAAACGACTTTTCTTTTGACCGTTGGGATTGCCGTCTTGACATTGAGCGGAACAAATTTGTTTGGCGAAATGCCGGAACGTGGTCTTTGCGCTCACCGCGGCGATCAAGGAATCGCGCCGGAAAACACGGTTCCCGCGTTTGTTGCGGCCGCTCGAGCTGGAGCTCAGCAGGTTGAACTCGACGTTCAACGAACCAAAGATGGAAAACTGATCATAATGCACGATGCGACAATCGACCGTACAACCACGGGAAAGGGCGCGGTAAAGAATTTGACTCTCGACGAAATCAAGGCGGTTGACGTTAAGCTTGACAAAACGATTTACGAAAGCGTCAAGGTACCGACATTCGAAGAGGCGCTTGATTGTCTGCCAAGAAACATTTGGATTAACGTTCATATTAAACCGGGCGAAGGTATCGGCGTCGACGCGTGTAAAGTCGTAATGGAAAAAAATCGCCTTCACCAAGCGTTCTTTGCTTGCGGCAAAGCTGAAATGGACGGAATCCGCAAAGTCTGTCCCGACGCGATGATCTGTTGTATGGAACGCAAACCCAATCCCAATCAGTATATTGAGAACACCATCAACTGGAAGTGCGACTTCATACAGTTGACGCACGACTACACGGCGGAGGAAATTAGTCGACTAAAAGAAGCCGGCGTCAAAATCAACTATTTCGGAACAGACGATCCTGACAAGATTTGTAAACTTCTCAACGACGGAATTGATTTTCCTCTTGTCAATTATTTCACAAAGGATTGGTCTTACGTCGAAAACATCGGCGATTGCCAGTTAAATGAAGTCGCTAAGGAATACGTCGCCGAATCAGAAAGTTTGCAAATTTCGCCAAAACTCGCAGAAAATGGTCTCTGCGCCCATCGAGGCGACCAAGGAATCGCGCCGGAAAACACAATTCCTTCCTTTATAGCCGCCGCAAGCGCAGGCGCTCAGCAAATTGAATTTGACGTCCAACTAACTAAAGACGGAAAGCTTGTCGTCATGCACGACTTGACGGTCGATCGAACGACAAACGGCAAGGGCGCCGTTAAGGATTTGTCTTTTGACGAAATCAGATCGCTCGACGCGGGAAGTAAGTTTGACCCCAAGTTTGCAAACGTTAAAGTTCCAACGTTTGAAGAAACTCTCGAGTGTCTTCCTCCTAATATTATTCTCAACATCCATGTCAAACCAGGCGTCGGAATTGCGGCGGCCGCAACGAAAGTTCTCGTGGCTAAAAATCGAGTTCGTCAATCGCTAATCTCCTGTGAGTTTGATAAGGACGTTGAGGAAGCGCGCGCCGTATGTCCAGATATCGCAGTTAATTATCTCACCGGCGCAAGAGGAGACGAGCTCAAAAAAACGATTCGGCACGTCATCGAGTTAAAATGCAAGTACATTCAACTTCAGTCGTATGACGCTGAGGATATCGCAAAACTCAAGGAAGCCGGAATCAAAATTAACTTTTTTGGAACGGATGATCCTGAAAAGATTAGAACGCTTATGAGAGACGGGATTGATTTCCCACTCGTTAACTTTTTCACAAAAGACTGGCCCGTCCTGGAAGAACTCGGAGGTTACAAACTCAATGAACCGCCCAAGACCTACGCCTCGACGATAAAATCCTTGGCGCGTTAATAGCAAGTCAAATCGCCCCTCCTCCGTTCCTATTCGCCAAAAGCCGTTCTCTGCGTATGGAGAACGGCTTCTCTTTTCTCTCGTCAAATTCCACAGAAATACCGTCTTAACAGAAAATTCTCACGTAGTGGAAAAAAACGGGGGCGGCAAAACAAAGCGAGTCGATACGATCTAGCACTCCGTTATGCCCTTCAATTAATTCACCGTAGTCGTCAACGCCCTGATCGCGTTTAATCGCGCTAACGGTAATATTGCCTGCAAAGCCCATGCATGAGATAACAACGCCGGCAAAAGCTGCCTTTTCCCATGTGTCAAATGGTGTAAATTTCCACAACGCAATTGCAAAAATAACGGTTGTCAGCGCTCCAAAAACAAGTCCCTCATAAGTACGGTTCGAGTTAACATGAGGCGCAATTTTGTGCTTTGGAAAAATAAGAGACCATGAATACTGGGAAAAGTCGCTGATTTGGGTCAGGAGAACAAAAACAAAAAGTAAGGTTACGTTTGTAGAGCTGCGCCTGCGTTCCGAGGTCAACTCAACATGCTGCTGTTTCTTTCCTTCTTTTAACGCGTCGTCTGAAGCGTCGTCTACCCCCAATTCTTCAACAACGTCGGAACCTCCAGACAACGTCGATACATTTTGTTCAAAAGGCGTGACAACTACGCGTCCAATATCAACGGCCGGAAGGTCGGAAACGTCCGTCGAGGCGGTTGCGCTAACAGCGTGGTCTGGAAGGGAGATGGTAAGCAACGCCGGCACGAAACTAAGCGAATATACGCAAATCAATAAACCGACCTGAAGTTTTGCGATACGTTCCAAGAAGTACTTCGTATCGTCCGAAAGCGCTACGCAAGCAGGCAAAACCAGTAGCGCCAACGATGGAATCATCGCGGAATAGAAATAATACGGATCATACCGAAAAACACTCTCAAACCACTTGCTGTCGACCCCGACTAAGAGAAACTGCAACGGCGTCAGAATAAAGAAAACCCCCACAAGCATCTTATGATCTGCTAAGCGAGTAGGAGTAATCGTGACGTACTCGCGCAATGCCCAAAAGGCTACGACTCCAAAGAAAAGAGTCGTGAACGCGGCGCCCAGTAGGAGCGCGCAAACAAGCGAGCCGAAAAGAAGCCACCAAGCGTTGATTCGCGAACGACAACTTGAAAGCGTCGCTACGTCGATCCCGCTAGGTCTATTGCGAAAGAACTCGGCGACGAGCGTCGCTACCGCCAACAGCGTCAACACGCCGCTTGTCAAAAGAATACTACGGTAATCCATAGCGTCGCCAACCTCAGAAGCAGAATGTTAAAAACATCGTGACAAAGCCGAGGAGTCGGTAAACTACTTTTTACGATTCTTGCGCCACCAGCTATGAAACGTGCCATGAGAACTCGGAATCTCGCGTCCACGCGTCCACGCGCCAAGGTACGCGGGGTGAAATGAACGCGGGAAGAAGGACACAAGCTTTGCGCCAACGCGAAGTCCGAACATAGCAAGCGAATAACCGCAGGACGACTGCATAAAGGTGGAAAAACTCTTCCACATGAAAGAATCTAGACACGTTCTCGCTGGCGATTTAGGCTCCGCCTCAACTGCCTTCGCTCGCAACCGAACAAGATTGTGAGCAAGATCAACTTTCACAGGACAAATTTGGGAACAAGCGCCGCACAAAGACGACGCGAAGGGGAGTTTGCCCGCCGTTTGCATTCCTAAGAGTTGCGGAGTAAGAACCGCGCCAAGGGGACCGGGATACACCCACCCATACGCCCAACCGCCAACATGTCGGTAAACAGGACAATTCGTCATGCAAACGCCGCAACGAATACAGCGTAGGACGCTACGCGTGTCAGGAGCGGCAAGCGCGGTAGAACGACCGTTGTCGACAATAACAACGCGCATGTCGCGTCCTTCCGTCGGAGCGTTGAAAATGTGAGTGTAAGAGGTGAGTTTCTGTCCAGTGCCCATACGAGGCAGCATGTTTAGGAAGAGTGGAATATACTTAGAACTTGGGATTATCTTTTCGATACCAATGAGCGCGACATGAAGTTTCGGACAGGTCGTTGAAAGACCAATATTCCCCTCGTTCTCCACAAGGCAAAGGGACCCAGTGTCGGCAATGCCGAAATTAGCGCCGGACATTCCCATGTCGGCGTTGACAAACTCTTGTCGCAACGTGTCATGCGCGATCTGAGTCAGTTTCTCATGTTCTGCGGTAAAGGCAACGCCAAGCTTTTCAGAAAACTTACGACCAATCTCCTCGGCGCTTAAATGTGTTGCGGGCGTAACAATATGCGTCGGACGTTGTTCGAGAAGCTGAACAATATATTCGCCTA
>CAMZHY010000300.1 GCA_947307005.1 uncultured Planctomycetaceae bacterium | reverse complement strand
CAAAGTTGACTGAAATCACCGTTTCCCACGACTACTTCAACGTAACGGAGGCGACCGGGGGAACAATCAACCTCGACGCGTTGCAAACAATCAAATCGAACGGAGGTTACCTCACTTTCGCCACCGATAAAGCGACTCGTTCCCTCCCTGCTCTCGTTTCCGCCGCTAACGTAAACTTCGTCGTCGCCGCTGATCAGACGCTAACGCTTCCTGCTCTCGTTTCCGTTGCAAACCTGAACTTGAACCTCGCCGCAGATCGGGCGCTGACGCTTCCCGCCCTAACCTCGTGGGACGGCGGGTCGCTAACGCTTAACGACGGTTCGAAATTCAACGCGCCTCTTGTCGAGTCGATTAAGAACATCGCGACGACGTTGAAATCCTCCTCGTCGTCCTTCTCCGCGCCGAAACTCACGAACGTCGACGGCAGCCGTTTCACGCTTTCGGGGGGCGCTCAACTGGAGCTCGCCGTCGAGAGTTATAAAACGCCGAATAATTTTGACGACTACGCGCTCTTTTCCGTCTCTGGCGAAGGAACTAAACTCAGCCTTCCCAAACTAGCGTCGATTAACGCGACTTACTACGAGGGTCTTACTATCTCGGCTTCCCTTGGCGCCGAAATCGATCTGCCAAAGTTGACTGAAATCACCGTTTCCCACGACTACTTCAACGTAACGGAGGCGACTGGGGGAACAATCAACCTCGACGCGTTGCAAACGATCAAATCGAACGGAGGTCACCTCACCTTCGCCTCCGACAATGAAACCAAAACCCTCCCCGCCCTCGTTTCCGCGAAGAACTTGAACTTCACGTCGGTTCCGTATACGACGGTCTCCTTCCCGGCGTTAACAACGTGGACCGGCGGGTCGCTGACGGTTCGGCGCGAATCGGTCGTTTCAGCGCCGGCGCTGATTTCGACCTCGGCGACGATTACGTTCGAAGGGGACGGGTTCAAACCGTCGCCGTTCCTTGAGCTGACGAGCGGCGGCGTGCTGCAAGGTTCCGGGACGGTCAAGACGAATCTGACGAACAAGGGAACGGTCAAGACGGACGTCGGGACGTTTGTTTTGGACGGAAGCTACAACCAGACGTCGACGGGAACGCTCGCGGCGACGATCAACTCCGAGATGGAGCGCGGGGACGCGGGCTATGCGCCTTTCAAGGTTTCCGGGACGGCGAATATCGCGGGGAAGATCGAACTCGTCAAGCCCGCGGGAATCTCGTATGGAATCGGAAGCGGCGGCTTTACGGTCGCAACGGCGGATAATCTCGTTATCGACGAGGGGACGACGTATTCCGGACTCGACTACGGCGGGCTCGTCGTGCTCGAACCGGTCGTCACGCCGATGCGGCTCAAGTTCAATATCGACTACGTTTCGGGCGCGAAGGTCGTTTCCGTCGTGCCGTGCGGCGCGTCGTCGGTCGGCGCCTCGCGCTCCTATATCGACGTCTACTTCGACCAGCCGATTCAGCGAAGCTCCTTTACGAAGGCCGACGTTTCGGTCGTCGATCCGAACGGAAACACGGTCGAAATATACTCGGTCTCCGCGCTGACGTCGGCGAACACGTCGTTTCGCGTCTACTTCAACCAGACGGAGCGCGTTAGCGGCGTCTATAGCGTCGAGATAGGCCCCGACGTCCTTAACGACGAAAGCGTCGTCATGAATCAAAACGGCGCGTACCCGAACGGGGAAGAAGCGGACAAATACGTCGGAACCTTCGAGATCAAGCTCGCGGACCTGACGCCCTCCGACGTCGAGGCGCCCGCGACCGCCGCGCTCGGGTATCCCGCGACCGTCTCGTGGACGACGACGAACTCCGGAACCGCCAACGCGCTCGGATCATGGCTCGATCGAATCTATCTCTCGAAGACGCCGACGCTCGGTCAAGATCGGCTGATTCTGGCGACCGTCGAATCGGGAACGGGCGCGACGCTCGGAACCGCGATCGCCTCGGGCGCGAGCGTCTCGAAGAGCGCGACCGTCAAAATTCCGCTCGACGCGGAAGGTTGGGGCCCCGGCGAATATTACGTGATCGTCGAGACCGACGTGAACGGCGCCGTCTTGGAAACGTTTGAGACGAACAACGTCGCCGCGTCGCAAAAAATCGTCCTCGACTACGCGAAGCTCCCCGACCTTACGGTTAGCGAGGTCAAGGGGCCGAAGACCGTCGCGCCCGGCGACGAGGTCTCGATTTCGTGGACGACGACGAATAACGGCGAGCTTGCGACCTCCGGAACATGGAGCGAAACGGTCTACATGTCCTTCGACGGAACGCTCGCCGACGCGATCCCGCTCCGCACCGTCCATCGATCCGACGCGCTCGTCGCTAGCGGCGGCGCCGCGACGCGCAGCGTCGCCGTTACGATTCCGACGACAAACCGTTCCGGCGCGTTCCGATACTACGTCGTCGCCGACTCCGACGCGAACGTCACGGAATCGAACGAAAAGAACAACGCTTCGCGCTCCGCGTCCGCGACGCTGACAAAGAAGCTCTTCCTCGCCGTTTCCGAAACGTCGATCGACGAGAACGCGCGCCAGATTCGCGCGACCGTAACGCGCAGCGGCGAGCTTGATTCCGACGCGACCGTCCTCGTCGCGACGAGCGATTCCTCCGAACTCGCCGTCCCGGCGTCCGTCGTCATTCCGGCGGGGCAAAGCTCGGCGGTCTTCTACTTCGACGCCGTCTCCGACGACGAGATCGACGGAACGCGGAACGCAACCCTCTCCGTTTCGCTCGACGGCTATACGGGCGACGCCGCGACGGTTAAAATCGCCGACTCCGACGTCCGCGTCCTCGCGCTGTCGGCGGACAGGTATTCCGCGAACGAAGGGGAAACGATCAACCTAACCGTCGACCTAGGGCGCGTCGCGAAAGAGGATACGATCGTCCGTCTCTACGTCTCGCGCGGCGGTCAGCTGACCTACGAGCCGACCGTCGTTATCCCGGCGGGTCAATCGTCGGCGACCGTTGAACTCAAGGTTGTCGACGACTCCGTCCCCGAAAGCGAGGAGAATCTCACCATTACGGCGACGGCGAACGACTATGTTTCCGCCCAGTTGCGCCTCACAGTCGAAGACGACGACGAGCCGACGATCTCCCTCTCGTTCGTCTCCCCCTATATTTCCGAAACGGCGGGGAACAACGCGCTGATCGGAACCGTAACGCGCGCGGAGGCGACCGACTCCGACCTCCGCGTCGGACTCTCGACGCTCGACGGATTCGGAAACGAGCGCTTCATCCGACTCCCGGAAGAGGTCGTCATTAAGGCGGGCGAGACGTCGGTCGACTTCTTCGTCGACGCGATCGACGGCTGGGAGGTCACGGGCGACGTCGAAATCACGGTCGTCGCGAGCGGAATCCAAGAGAACTGCGGTTGCTCGATGACGGTTGCCAGCTCCGGGTATACGACGGCGACGCTAACGTTCCTCGACGACGACAGCGCCGCGCTCGCGCTCAACCTCGACCGGACGATCCTCCGCGCCGGCGCGACGACGGTCGCGACGATCTCGCGCGACGAGGCGGCCTCCGAACCGCTGACCGTGACGCTCAAATCCTCCGACCCCGCGCTCCTCGCCGCGCCGAAGACCGTCGTGATTCCGGCGGGCAAGAAGACGTCGGATCCGTTCCAAGTCGTCGCGGGCGCGAGTTCCGAGGCGAACTGGGCGACGCTGCTAGCGTCCGCCGTCGGCATGTCGTCCGTCTCCGCGACGATCCTCGTCACGGACGCCGAGGCGCCCGATCTGACCGTTTCCGATATCGACCTCCCCTACGCGCCCTACGCGGGAACGACCGCGTCGATAAGCTACGTCGTCTCGAACCGGGGGACGGCGGTCGCGCAGGCGGCAAACGGCTGGGTTGAAAAAGTCTGGCTCTCGAAGACGCGAACGCTCGGCGACGACGCGATTCTGCTGGCGACCTACGCGCACGCCGACCCGCTCTCCCACGAGCCCGGGCGCAACTCTTACACGCGCTTCGCCGAAGTCGAACTCCCGCAGGTCGTCGGGGAATATTGGGTCGTCGTTCAAGTCGACGCGGAAGGCGCGGTCGCCGACGATCTCCTCAAAGTCGACAACACGACCGCCTCGACGTCGGAACTCTTCATCGCGGCGCCCTACTTCGTCGAAGTTCAGACCGACGTCGAACAAACCTCCGTCGGCGCGCCCGTCCCCCTCTACGGCAAAGCGTTCCGCAACGACGTCCTTGATGAAAACGGCGAGAAGACGATCCCCGCCGCGAACGTCGACGTCGCGATTCACATTATCGCAAAGAGTTCGGGAATCGTCCGAACGATTACCGCGACGACGAACGACAAGGGCGAATGGTCCGCCGTATGGAAACCGTATGTCAACGAGTACGGAACCTTCGACGTCTCCGCGTCGCACCCCGCGCTCACGAGCGGAACGCGGCAGGATTCCTTCACGGTCATGAAACTCGTCGTCGACCAGACGTCGAAGTCCGTCAACGTCCTTGACGGCGCGACCAAATCGGTCTCCTTTGTCCTCTCGAACCCGACCGACAAGCCGCTAACGGGGCTAACTTGCGAAATCCTCGACAAGCCCGAATCCCTCGAGGTCGAAATCAACTGCGCGACGCTGATCGCGGGAGGCGCCTCGCAAACCGCAACCGTGACGATTCACGCCCTCGACGACTCGATTCGAAATGGTCTCGTGACGCTCCGATTCTCCGCCGACAACGTCCGAACGATCGACGCGACGGTCGAGACGACCGTCTCGCCGCTGACCCCGTCCCTCGTCTTCGGCGCGGCGCTCAGCGCGGGAATCGTCCCCGGAACCCAGAAAACGCTCAAGCTCGACCTCACGAACGAGGGAGGCGCGGAGACGGGCGACGTCGAACTCGCGTTCCCCGTCGACTGGATTTCTTGCGTCCAAGGTTCGATTCTGGAATCCTTCGCGCCCGGCGAGACGAGAACGATCGAAATCCTCGTTTCGCCCCCGGCGGACTCCGAACTCACGATCTGGAGCGGAAACTTCGCGGTCAACTACGCCGATAGATCGACGCGCGTCCCCTTCTCGATCCGAACCGTCTCCGAATGTATCGGCTCCCTGACTGTTACGGCGGTCGACGAATGGTATTTCTACGACG
>CAMZHY010000299.1 GCA_947307005.1 uncultured Planctomycetaceae bacterium | reverse complement strand
ATAAGCAACCCGACGGGAGGCGAGGCGTAAATTTGAGCGCCAACCTATAGTTTTCGGTCGCGACGTCGCGACCGACGATATCCGCGCCTTGGGACGGCGTTTCTCCACCCGCGTCATCGGCGCCATGCGCGCCGCCTCGTTTAGCGGTTTGACTTTACTCAATCAAATCGCGCAGGCGCGCCGACAAATTAACAGGGCTTCAGTATCTTGTCGAAGCTTCTTTCTTTTGATAGAATAAATGGATACGAGTCTTTGGGAACGCGACGACGGGGCGGCGTACGCTCTATAAAAGAACGGATTCTTTACCGCGAACTAAGGCGCGACTATAAAACCAGTCTTTGACTCCGCAGATTGACTCGACGACAATATTTAAGGACAACGTTATGAAAAAACTATCCATGGCGTCGCTTTTGTCGAAAAAATCAACGTCTCGAAACGAACGAAACGCCCGTTCGGAACACGTTCGCGCCCGCGCGCTGCGTCTTGAGAGCCTTGAATCCCGCGAGCTGCTCAGCGTCGCGCCCGGAAGCGAGTTTCTCGCGGCGGATAACGCGAATATTCGCGGTTTCATTAGCGGACCTTTCACCGTCGACGAAGCCCGCGCCGCCTACGAGGCGAACGCCGCGACGTCCGACGCCGACGTCGTCGATCTTGCCGAAGTCGCGCTAGGCGCCGCCGAGACCGCGCTCGACCAGACCGTAACCGTTGACGCGCCGCCGACGCCCGACGCGGGTCCGTCGTCGTTGAATATCGCCGTCCCCTCGCCCGCCGAAGGCGTCTCGGGTCCCGGCGAGCCGTCGACCTTCTACGACGCCGACAAATCAGATTTCAATACGAACGACAACGAGCTCTGCTGGGCGGCGACCGCGAGCAATATGCTCTGGCATACCGGCTGGGCGAGCGTGACAAACGCGCAAAACGAACAGGAGTTCTTCGATTCGTATTTCGTGAACGCATGGCCCGACGCGGGCGGCAACGCGCAAACGGGAATTTCGTGGTTCCTGACCGACAAATCCTATTCCGGCGGCTCGACGTCCGCCTACGCGTCCGCAGGCTACTACTCGCAGCTTATGGGGCAGTACGGGGAATCGGCGCGCGATTACGTCTCCGTTTATTCGCAGAGCGACTCCCTTCAGAGTCTGTCGGCAAGTCTTACAAGCGGCGACGCCGTCGGGCTTTCCGTCGATATCTACAACTCGCAAGGAAACGGACACGCGATTACCTGTTGGGGCTACGCCGTAAACGCGTCGTACGCTTCGACCGACCCAAGATACTACGCCGGACTCTATATCACCGACTCCGACGATGAAAAGAGCGGTAAAAACGACGACGAGCTCAACGAGAGAATCCTCGTCTACGTCGGACTCGAATGGCGCGACAATCTTCAAACCTCTTCCAGCGGCGAAAACGTCGGCGGCTACCTTCTCAACAACTACAACAATAGAACCGGCGACGACCGCTATTATCTCACGGGATTTCAGACCCTTAAACAACGCCCCGAGAAATACGCGTCCGTCCTCGACGTCGAACCGATCTCGACGGTCGTCACGACGACGGACGACGTCTACGACGTTCTCGACGGAAAGATTTCGCTCCGCGAAGCGCTCGTCTACGCGCACCCCGGCGACACGATTACCTTCGCCGATTCGCTCCAAGGAAAAACGATTAAACTCGATTCCGAACGCGGCGAACTTACGATCGATAAATCGATTACGATCGACGCGTCCAGTCTGCGGGATACGACGACCGCCGCGCCGGGGCTGACGATCAGCGGAGAAGGAGCGACGAGGATTCTGAGGCTTGATTGGGTCAACGACGTTGAAATCAAGGGAATAACGTTCGCTAACGGCTTTATAGATGGTTACGGCGCCGCAATTTACAATTCCGGCTCAACGTTATCGCTCGATAGTTGCGTCATCCGTGACAATTCCGCAAATAGCGGCGGCGCGTTCTATTCCGCCCATGGCGAAACAACGCTGACCAACTGCCTCGTCGCGAACAATTCCGCTAGATACTATGGAGGCGCCATATACGCCTTATCAAACGCGTACTATTCGGGGGGCGCGACGCTTGTCAACTGCACCGTAACGAACAATACCGCATATCGCGGCGGCGGAATCTGCGTCGGTTCATACGTTACAACCAACGCGTACAACTCCATCGTCTGCGGAAACTCTTCCACTAATTCCGGCGCCGACGTCTACCTGTATAACGACAGCGCCGTTGCAAACGCGTACAATACGCTGTCGAGTTTCTCAAACTGGACAAACGGCGCGGACAACTTAACCTACGACGCGTCCAAACCGCTCTTTACAAACGCAACGTCGGGAAATTATACGCTCGCAAGCAGTTCTCAGGCAATCAATAAAGGAGACGATCTTTACGCGACGACGTCCGTCGATCTTGCCGGAAACGAACGAATCTCCGGAGAAAAAGTCGACCTCGGAGCCTATGAATATCAGTTCGCTTCCGATCCGGAGACCTTATCGACGCCCGGCGACGTCGTTTGCGCGGAGTCGAACGGCTCGATTGACGTCTCTTGGAACGCGGTTCAAGGCGCGAACGGATACCGCATTGCGTACAGAAAGTCAGGCGCTTCGTACGCGACGGTTGACGTCGCCTCGAATATAACCAGCTACTCTCTTGCAGGTCTGACGAAGGGCGAGTCGTACAGCGTTAAAGTCGCTGCGCTCGGCGACGGCGGCGCTTGGAAAACGAGCTATTATTCATCGGAAACGGTCGTTTACATTCCCACCGTTATTGTTGTGACGTCCGCAGACGACGTTACCGACGCCAACGACGGCGTCGTCACGCTGCACGAGGCGCTCGCCGACGCCAATTCTGGCGATACGATCACGTTCGCCGATTCGCTCAAAGGAAAAACGATTTCCGTGGATTGGCAGTTAACAGTGGATAAATCGGTAACGATCGACGCGTCAAGTCTTTATGACGTTGCGTCGAATACTCCAGGCATAACTATCAGCGGCGGAAATTCGAGGAGAATAATGCAGAACTACGCCGGTTGTTCGACCGTTCTTAAAGGTCTCAAGTTCGTCGACGGTTGGTCGGGAGGGTGCAACTCCAGCGGCGCAATCGTGAACGACGGCGACCTTACCGTTGAGAATTGTGTTTTCGCCAACAACAACTCGGGCGGTTCTTGGAGCGGCGGCGCGATCACCGTTAATTCAGGCGCGAAGCTAACGGCGAAGTCGTCGACTTTCTCAGGCTCGACTTTCAAAGGCAACTATGGTACAAGCGCCGTTTACCTCCAGAACAGTCTTCCGTCCTCGTTTACCGATTGCGTGTTTAACAACAACAGCACGAAAAGCGGCGTTATCTGCGCCGATAGCAGCGAAGTCTTGCTGACGCGTTGCAACATGACCGACAACGAAACTTGCGGCGTTTACGTCGAAACCAATAGCGAAGTTTCGCTGACAAATTGCAACATAACCGAAAACAACAGCAGCGGCGTTCATGTCGTTATAGGCAAAGTCTCGCTAGCGAATTGCGCCGTAACCAACAACGCCGGCAACGGCGTTTTAGTTTCAACGGGAGAAGCCTCGCTGACAAATTGCGTTATAACCGGCAACGATAACTCAGGTATTTACGTCGGAGAAAGCGGCTTCCTCACAGCAACAGACAGTCTCGTCGCCAGAAACATCGCCTATTATGGCGGCGGTTTGATTCTTTATGGAGGCGTAACTCTCAATAACTGCACTGTTACCGATAATACGGCGAGGAATTGGGGCGGCGGCGTCGCATTTATGGGAACGGCGCCCGTCTTCAACGCATATAATACGATCATCGCTGGGAACAACTCTTCATATTCGGGAACCGACTTCGGTTTCATCGTCAACTCCAACGCGACCGTAAACGCGTACAATACCCTCTCGAGCTATTCAGACTGGACGACCGGCGCGAACAACCTAACCTATGACGCTTCGCAGCCGCTCTTTACGAGCGCGGAGTTGGGGGTCTATACGCTCGCGGAAGGTTCGCAGGCGATCGGCAAGGGGAACAACGAATACGTGTCGACAAGCGTCGATCTTGCAGGAAAAACGCGTATCGCCGCAGGATTGGTCGACCTTGGGGCTTACGAATATCAAACGGACGGACCGCTCGCGGCTCCGATCAACCCGCGCGTCGCGGCGAAGACGGAAACGACGGTTACGATCGCGTGGGACGCCGTGCCGAACGCGACCGGGTATAAGATCGCATGGCGAAATAAGGCGGATTCCGCGAACTCTTACGTCACGCTTAAGGCGACGAAGACTTCGTACAAACTCTCCGGACTCGACTCCGCCGCGAACTACTACTGGAAGGTTCAAGCGCTCGGCGACGGCGTCGTTTTCACCGACTCCGCCTATACGAAGGCGCAAAGCGTCGCGCCGCGCAGAAAGCTCGACGCCCCCGTCGTTTCCGCCGACGCCGCGCCGACGGCGATTACCGTCTCGTGGGACGCCGTTCCGGGCGCCGCTCGATATTACGTCTCCTACAAGCTTGCGAGCGCGACCGATTGGTCGAAGGACTACAATGCCGGAACGAATACCAGCTATGCGATTACCGGACTCGAAGGGGAAACCCCTTACGAGATTCGCGTCAAATCGATCGGCGACAGTTTCGACTACTCGACCTCCGATTACGCGTCGATTACCGTCGCGACGCTACCCGCCGGTCCGATTACGCTCGATAAGCCGGTTCTCTCCATCGCGGACAAGACTTCGGCGTCGATTACCGTTGCGTGGGACGCCGTCCCCAACGCCTCTCGATATAGCCTTTCCTACAGGCTTACGGGGACGTCGGCGTGGACGAATAAGAACGTCGGGACGGTTACGAGCTATACGATCGACGGACTCGATTCGGACACGCAGTATGATTTCCGTCTCAAGGCGGTCGGGGACGAAGTGAACTATAAGAGCGTCTACTCGGCGATTCTCAGCGTGAAGACGAATCCAGACGGACCTGAACCGCTCCCGACTCCGGTTCTTTCCGTCGCGGGCAAGTCGAAGACGTCGGTTACCGTCGCATGGGACGCTATTCCGAACGCGTCGCGATATAGTTTGTCGTATCGAGTTACGGGAACGAAGGCGTGGACGAACAAGAACGTCGGC
>CAMZHY010000298.1 GCA_947307005.1 uncultured Planctomycetaceae bacterium | reverse complement strand
TGCACCACCGGCAACAGCGATAGCGCCGGTAACGCCGAATTTTTCCTTCATTTCGTCAACGATTCTAAGGGCGTTTTCAAAGGACGTCAACGAAGATGAACTAGCGCCCAACGTAAGTAACGCTTGCGCGTGCACAAACCATGCGCGCATAAGACACACGTTCGATTCGACAGAGTCCGTCGAACCCTCCCATCGACGAATACGATCTCGTAATTCGCGCACTAACTCAAAGGGAGGTTCGTGAAATAGACCGATGTGAAAGAAAATCCGATGCGCCATGACGTCAATCTGGGCAATTTCGAATTCTTCTCCTTCAGGAAACTCCGATTCGTTTAAAAGCTTCTGCGCTTCATCCAGCATTTGAAAACCAGCGGCTTCATCACGTTTAACCACGGTTCGCGACGCGGCGATAAGAGACTTCACAAGCGGAAGTCGCGCCGATTCGTCCGAGTCGTTAAAACGCTCCCTAAACAACTCCACCTTCTCGCCGATAGGAATACTCTCGTCCTCAAAAAGATCAGAATCGCTCCGCCAAGAATTGTCGACCTCGTCTTCGTATTCACGAGATTCAGGGCTTTCTTTTGAACCAGAAGTCGACTGAGCGTCGTTCGATTCCTTAAGAGACTGTGACGAGGAAGAAGAATTCTTTTGCCGAAGTATTCTCTTAAATCGTTTAACAGCTTTTGCTAGAAGCATATTCGCTTCTTCGTAACCATTCGAATCACCGTCGCCGTCTTCTTCAGCGTTTGAGCGATGAGACACGGTTCCAATCAAGAAAAAAAGGACAAGAAAAAGGCAAGCCCCCCAGCGCGCGCCCCCAAACCACGACCCTAAAACAAACAATTCCTCTATCATAATCTTCACTCGTCAAAAGAAAGAAAAAGGAAGCCAGCGTTTCTTTCTCCGTCCCGATCAATCGTCGAATAACTTTTAAATACGCTGAATGTTCGGCTTTCGCCAATGTTATGCTAAACTCATCAAATCCTTCCACGTTTACAGTCGCGTTCGACAACGGTCGTCCTTTAAGCATCAATTCCTCCCATGAATTAGAAAGTCGGCGCTTTGCTTTGACGCAACAGCGCCAACTCTTCCTCATAAGGTAAAGGAAATCCGACAAGGCGACAAGAATGAACGTTATGGCTTGGATTATCGTCTCTTCAAAAAGTTCCTCATGCGCGAAATGGCTCAAGTATAGTCGCAATTTCCTCCAAGTTGCCACAGAGAGCAGTCTCCCGCAATTGTCTTAAAAACGTCGCTTGCTCGTCGGACCACAATAAGGGACGAGGGTTATGCTCATTCTCGTCAAAACGGCCTTGCGCAGTCACAGTCGCTCGAAAAATAGCGGCAAGAAGTTCGGTAAGACCGATTCCCTCGCGCGCGCTAACCCTCGTCATTCCACAAGTCGACGCTTCGTTCCAGTCGGAACTCCAGAATGTTGAACTAAGATCGCATTTATTGAGCGTTTCTAAAACAGCCTGTCGCGATCCAATCTCGGACGAATGAACAAAACTTTGAAAGACTCTTTCCTGCTCAACTCTCGAAAGAGTTGGATCATAAACGTAAAGAACGAGATCGGCGTCCGCCAGTTCCTTTTGAGCCAATTCAATTCCCATGCGTTCAAGCTCGACGTCTGTCTCGCGAAATCCGGCCGTGTCGACAAAAAGAAAGTTCCAACCTCCATATACAAAAGGAGCTCCTACAAGATCAAGCGTGGTTCCCGGAAAAGGAGTCGTCAGCGCTCTCTTATAACCCAAAATTGCATTAAGCAAACTACTTTTCCCTACGTTTGGCGAACCGCAAAGCGTTACGATAAAAGGGGCGATAAGACGGCGGCCAAGAGAGTCGCTAAGAACGCCGTCAAGCGCCGCAACCACCCTCTGAACGTCTCCTAAGGCTGCCGTTTGCGCAAGCAAGCTAAACCACTCTCGCCATGCGTCCGACTGTTCGAGAGCAAGTTTCACGGTCATCTCGGTCGTCGTCTTCGCGACAAGTTCGTCAGTCGCGTCAAAAAACAACGCGTCAAAGACAGATTCGGGAGGCAAGCTACTCGCAACGTCAGAAAGCTCCCTCTCGCCTTTGACGACGATTTGCTCCCATTCCGATCCAGAAACGCGAGAAGCTCCCAAACCGGAAAAAAAGTCTATAACTCGGTCCGCCGCAAGCAAACCGCCGTGACAGTTAAGTTCAAACGCAGTCGGCGTCCTCCAACGCAAAACCACCTCGTCTGCGACGTCGTCAAGCTTCTCAAAATGAAAAAGTCCAAAAAAAGGACGCGACGCAACCTCTGGACTCCATTCCTTGTCGAAAAGCGACGAACGTCCGCCGTCAAAACGAGTCCAGCAAGAGCGTAGCGCCGCTCGCGCCTGCAAACCAGAAACGCCGATTACGGAAACGGCGGCGCGACCCAAAGGCGTTAACAGAGCGACCCTGAACTCGTCGTTCTTATCGAGAAGAGAACATGAAGCAAACGATCGACTAGCAGCCGTCAAGAAAGCCCTCCCGTCTCTTGAACGTCTTGCTCGGAACTCTTTTCGTCGCGTGAAGCGACGTTTTGTGAATCAAATGTCGGCGCGCCTTTCTCGTCCTTCAAAATTTTGCGAAGCTTTCGTGGAGTCGCGCCCTTAAGATTAAGCGCGCAGGTTTCAAAAGGCGTTCCGTCCACGCTTCGACGAAGCATAACATAAATTGCGCAACTGTAGACGATTGCGGCGACGTAGGGATACGCCTGTGGAACATAGAGAATCAGACTGCCCCAGAATTCAACGCAATATTTATCGTATAAGGCGCCGTCCGCAGTATAACATGCGACAAACCCCGACGCCGCGTAGCGCGCGATAAAAGCCAATAAAAAACTCCCGGCGCAGATTAAAATCTGAGCGAAAAACGCGTAGAGGAGCCATATTAACGAGCGTTGAATAAGATAGGAAACGCCGCGAGAAATCGCGTCGAATCCATCGCAGTTTTCGGATGCAACCGCCGCGACGCCGAGAGGAGCGCTCAAAATCAGAAGAGCCAAGATGAATTCAAACGCAAGCGCCAAAAGCATGACGACGGGAGAAAAGACCGCGCTTACGGGAATCGTCCTCCTCGCGACTAGAGCCAAAACCGCAAAGGCCGCGACAAATATTAGCGGCGCGACAAGCGTTAGCAGCGCCGAGGGATAGCGTTTGAAAGCAAACTTAAGCGAAGCGAAGGTCGAAGAACGAGAAGACGTCGTAAGACGAACGACAGCCGAACGAGCTACCGCCAGCGCCAGCCATAGAGCGACGAGAAACTCGACGCTATGAACGGCGAAAACTGCCGCGTTTTCTTCCGTTCTTCCTTTATTCAAAGCGTCGGCGCAAGGCGTAGCGTCTCGAAATAATGAAAACGCGCGCCGCGCGGGAGCGGACGAGTAAATCAGAGAACTAAAAGCCAAACCGACGTCTTGATCGCCGTTCGCCATGCTCTCGATTCGCAGTTCTGGAACGCGATAATCGTTTGAATCGACCTCCATAAACGAATCTAGTCGCCCGCAAACGAGCGCAAAAGCCGCGCATAACAGGAGAAAAGAGGGTTTAAAAGTCGCGGCGAACGCGCGGAAAAAAAGCGTCGCGGGAATCAACTCAAGCCAGTCGACGCGACGAACCGTCCCCGCGTCAATATCGCAACTCCTAACCATGTCTTTACTCCTCCCTAAGGACCGAACAAACGCTTGCTGTCATTCTAACGTTTACTAAAGGAAAGGACAAGTCGAGGAGATAAAAGAATATCAACGAGAATCGCAAAAAACAGGGAAATCAGCGCGGATTTTCGTCATCCAAACCAAGAGCGTCTTCGTTTGAAACACCGCCCCCTGCGACGTCAAGCTCAATTTGATCTATATTCGGCGTAAAGATCGGATACTCTTCACAGAACCAACGCTTTGCGTCAATATTCCTGCACCGTTCTGAACAGAAGGGAACGACTGCGTTCGAGTCGTCTTTCGAGAAAGTTTTGTCACAAATAGGACAACGCACAAAAAGTTCCTTCCATCGATCTCTAGACGAGGTTTCAAATTCGCGAAACCCCGTCTAGAAGTCTACAAAACGTTACGCTCAACGCTCTCATTTCGCAGTCGAAGCAGTAGGCGACGACGCGTTTTTCCCTTTATAATCCGTACAGTAAAAACCGGAACCCTGAAAAATCACGCCCACGCCGCCGCTAACAACTCGCTTGAAATCACTAGATCCACATTCCGGACAGACCTTCTCCGGCTGCGCGGTCATCCGTTGAAAAATGTCTATCGTCTTATGACATCCGCCGCAATGATATTCGTAAGTCGGCATTTCCTCACACGCCTCTACGCTCTGACAACAACTCGATACTATGACGTTCCCGCCAAGTTAAAATGCAGGAATCGAACGCTCAGGAATTCGTCTCAGTCTTTGGCGAGGTCGTCGGAGGACTGGCGAGAACGACTTGGGCCGCGCGAATTACGCGATCATGAAGTTTAAAACCTGCTTTGACCTCGTAAATTACGGTGTTCGCAGGATACTCGTCAGACGGTGCAAACGAAACGGACTCGTGGAAATTTGGATCAAACGGTTTATGGAGAGCGTCAATCTTTTCGATTCCATTGTTCTTGAGAACTTTGAGGAATTCTTCGACCACCATCTTTACCCCAGCGAGAACGGCTGGACCGTTGTTCTCCGCGTCTTCAATCCCAATCGCAAGGTTCAAATTATCCCAAATGGGAAGGATCGCCCGCGCGAGATCGGCGGACGCATACTTGCGTTCCTCATCATGGAGACGCTTGGTGCGCGCTCGATAGTTCTCCAGTTCGGCAAGCGCGCGCAACCCCCGATCCTTCGCCTCGTCGAGTTCGCGTTTAAGCTTCTCGAATTCTGCGACGGGAACTGTCGTCATCTCAGTCTCAACCGCTTCGTCGCAAGACTCGACAGTCTTTTCAGAATCGTCTTGCGGCTCGTCGGCGATGGAATCCTCATAAAAGGACGCTTCGTTAAGTAAATCATCGTTGTCGGACGTAGTCATCACCCCACCTCGTTGTCATGAGAGGCTCCGCATATAGTCAACGACGTTCGTCTGCGGGGAAAAACGTCGTTTCAATTATCTCTCTTCAAGACGACGCGAAACCGAAA
>CAMZHY010000297.1 GCA_947307005.1 uncultured Planctomycetaceae bacterium | reverse complement strand
TCTCCCAAATCCAGCCCTTCGGCGTCCACCCGTCGGTAATAATGAGTCCGCGTCCGATAATCGCGGCAAACGCAAAAATCGAGTAGATCAAAAGCGCCTTGCCGAAATTGCAGTCGAAGAAAATCAGCGCGCCGAAAGAGCCGATCGCCGCGATTGGGATAAGATAAAGGCACGGGATTAACCCCGAGCCGCCGAGGAAATAGACAAACGCTTCGAAAACGAGCCACGACCCCGCGAACACAAGGGACGCAAAGAACGAACGGCGACGGCGCTCGCTCGGATCTTCAAACATGACTTTGTCCAAATCGTTTTCGTCGCGCGTGAGCTTATACCCGAAATCGGCGATCGGATAGGCGATGACAAACGCGAGAACCGCGCCGACGATCAGCGAAAGCCACCCGACGTGCGCCAGCCCGACGAGGTACGAGATCAGGAAGAACGCAACCGCGCCCGCGACCCCGAGCGCGATCTGACCGCCCGTGAACGTAAAACGCTCCTGAAGAATCGGACGCGCGTCGTGCCCGACGTTCTTGCGCGTCTTGCCCCCGTCCGTTATGTCGTCCGGCGCGTGGATGACGAGCTTTTCCTTCGGAATCTCGATGATGTGTCCGCACTTTGGACACGGTCCCTTCTTGCCCGCAAACCGATCGTCGACCTCGAAGGACGTCATGCACCCCGGGCATATAACGCGAATCGCCATAGTTTCTCTCGCTTAAAGTTCTGTCGCGCCGCCAATCGTCGTCGCCAAGAAACGGCGTCCGTCCCCAACCGGCGCTTAACGCTCTCTCAGTCTAGCGCGTCGCCGTCAAAAACGCAAGATTTTTTCGCGTTCTCCGACATGATTTCGACGCGCAAAAAGTCGTTCCCGTAAAAAGTCGTCGCTTCAACGGTAAAAAAGCGCGGGCGCCCGATGCGAATCAGGCGCCCGACGAAAAAACATTCGGTCGAGAAACTCAAACCACCCCTCTTGGAGAACGCCGGGGATCAGAAATGAAGTCCCGTAGCGTTGCTATCGTCTTCGCGATTAACGCCGCCCTTGAGCGGACCTTTCGCGCGAAGTTTGCGGATTCGCTCCTCAGACGCTTTGATCTCCGCCTCTTCTCTCGCGCGCGCCTGCTCGGCGGCGGTCGCGGCTTCGGAATCCGCTTTCTCCTGCGCTTCTCGACGCGCTTTCTCGCGAGGATCTTCCATCGTCTTCTTGATCGAGAGCGAAATCTTACGCTTCTCAAGATCGACGGCGAGAACCTTCACGTCGACGTAATCGCCGACCTTCAGAACGTCCGCCACTTCGTTCACGCGCTGGTAGGCGATCTCGCTGATATGAACGAGTCCTTCAAGTCCGCCGCCGACGTCGACGAACGCGCCAAACGCCATGACCTTCGTCACGCAGCCGCGAACGACGTCGCCGACGCGAATCGTTTCGTCGACCGTGTTCCACGGGTCGTGAGCGGCGTCCTTAAGCGAGAGGGAGAAGCGGTTGCGGTCAAGATCGATCTTGACGACGGTCACAACGACGCGATCCCCTTCCTTCACGACGTCGCTCGGATGCTTGACGCGCGCCCACGACATCATCGAAATCGGAATGAACCCGTCGACGCCGCCGAGATCGACAAACGCGCCGGCGTCGATGACTTTGCGGACGAGCCCCTCGCGCGTCTGACCTTCCGCGAGTTCCGCGAGCGTCTTCTCGCGCAGCTCGGCGCGCTCCTGTTCCAGTAAGGCGCGACGGCTCACCACAAGATTGCGACGCTCCGGGTTAATCTCGGTCACGACCGCCTTCCAGCGCTCGCCGACGCAATCCTCAGGATTCTCAATGCGATAAGGCGAGACCTGACTGTACGGCATGAACCCGCGCAAACGCCCAACCGAGCATTCCAGTCCGCCCGCGTTCGTCTTCGTGACGACGACTTCGACGATCGCGCCCTTGGAAAGACTGAGCCAGTCGCCGACTTCCGCCGCGGCAAGGGGCAGCGAGACTTCGTAAACGCCGTCGTCGCCGTTGAATTTCGTGACAACCCCCTCGAACGTCATGCCCGCCTTGAGTTCCAAATCGTCGGGGAACTGCTTAAGAGGAATGACGCCCTGCTCGCGAGCGCCGACGTCGACGAAGACGGAATCTCCGTGAATCGAATCGATTCGCGCGGTAACCTTCGCGCCCTCTTCAAGCAGAATGGAAGACGCGCCGTCGTCGCCGGAATTCATAATCGCGCCGAACGCTTCCGAGTTCGGATCGCCTCCGAAAAGATCGTTAAACTCATCCTCCAAGTCGCCGGAAAGACGTTCGCGACGGTTCGGAACGGGAATGTGCGTGACGGGTCCCCGAGGCGCGACTTTAGGCGGTTCAGGACGTTCGCGTCGCTCGCGACGTTCGCGCCGTTCGCGTTTGCCGTCGCCCTTCGATTCGTCCTGCGCGTCGCCCTTCGCTTCGTCTTTCGAGTCGCCCTTAGGACCGCGCGGCGCGTCGTTCCGCTCGCGGCGGCGAGTCGAATCGCGGCGCGAAGAAAGAGGCGCGCCATTCTTAGCCGACGCGGCGCGAAGACGCTCCGCAATGACGTCGGCCGTCACGACAGACGAGGCGGGAGTCGACGCGGACGCGGGTTCCGGGGTCGCCTGAGACGCGTCGGAAGCCGGCGCGGACGCGGACTCCGGCGTCGCTTGGGACGCGTCGGCGGCTGGAGAATTATCCGGCGACGTCTGAGACGCGGGAGAGACAGGCTGATTTTCAGAGGAAGTGGGGTCGACAGGTTTGTTTTCCGAATTATCCATTTTAACACACCTAGGAACGCTGGCGCGTCGCGCCGATATAAGTAACGACGTGTAATAGTTTATTTCAACTTCGAGACGCTTTAACCGCGCGTCCCGAAAACGACGTGAACGCGGTCCTTATTTTACCCTCTACGCCGCGCAAAAAAAGTCGTAAAGGGCTAGATTTCGCGCAATTTTACGAAAATTACCGTCTCACGGTTTTTCAAAAAATTCACAACTGTGAATCAAACGCTGAAATGAAACAAAAAAGGACCGGGGCGCTTCAGACGCCTCGATCCTGAAAACGACCGCCGCCGAAGAAGGTTAGCGTCGATTACGGCAGGACCGCGAAACGAACGGGCACGACGACGGTCTGCGCGTTTTCTTCGTCGGCGCCGATTTGGAACACAATCTCGCCAAACTGATCTTTGCCGGGCCCCATGAAGGCGCCTTCCGGGGAATTCGCGGGAATCGAAACCGTCGCTTCGATCTGGCGAACCTTGGAAACGCGCTGCAACTCTTCGTCGGGATACGTAAAATCGACCTTAATCCAGTCGGGGCGAACGCTCTTGACGAAAACGGTCTTCTCGTTGACCGGAATCGGCTCAAAGACGAGGAGACGCAGGTTCGTCGACGTTCCTTTGCTCTTTTCGACGTTGTCGATGCGAAGGACGCCGCTCGACTTATCGTCGAATTTCGGACCGAGGACTTTGATCTCATGCCCCATGACGGCGCCGTGAATCGGGACTTCGACGATCGGGGTTTTCGAACTATTCACGCGGAGCCGGAGAAGCTCTTGGAACGCGCCTTGCGTCATGCCGGCTTTCATCGTGACGGAACCGTTGTAAACGCTCGTCGCAAGGCTGACCAGTTTATTGTTTTTCTCCTCTTCCGTCATGTTCTCGACGGAATCCTTCGTAATGTCGACCGTAAAGCGATCGGGATCCGACACTTCGAAGCTGTCGACGTTAAGGTCGTACGGCGTTCCGTCGTCGTTGCGCTCAAAGCCGAAGAGTCGGAATGTTCGCGTCGTTTCGCTCGTCGAAGTCGCGTTGTTAAACGCAAGTTCGCTGGGAATCGCAATGACGGGAGACGTGTACAACCCTCTGACGGAAAAGATGATTTCTTTATTGTTCGGGTCGTTGGTGAGAATCATGACGCCTTGATTGAAGACGCCGCCGGATCGCGCGCCGTCCCATTTGAAGAGAACGGTCGCCTTCTCGCCCGGTTTGAGCGTCTTCTTCGAGATCGTAAAGGTCGTGCAGAAACAGCCCTTAGCCCCTTCGGCGAGTTCAAGATCGCCGTCGCCGACGTTCTCGATGTAGAAGGGATGCTCGCCCTTCTCCGTCGACGGGTTCTTTTCGAGAATGCCGAAATCGAAAGAATCCTCGCCGACTTTCGCGCGCGGAGTCTTTTTCTTCGCGTCCGCGTCGGAACCGTTTTGATTCGCCGCGTCGGAGTCGGCAAAGAGGTCGACCGTGACGTTTTCAAGACCGACGTTCCACGGCAGTTGCGCCGCGTGAAATTTTCCAACGCCCCATCCGACGACGACCCCGAGAACGAGACCAACAGCAATCGATGAAAGAATAACGCGCATAAGTCGCCTTCAAACCAATAACGTAAAACGCGCTCCGCGACGGAACTCCGTCGCGGAGCTTGACGCTAGAAACTCTCGACGTTCGATCACTCGATCGAATACTCGTCCGCGAGGCGGATGAACTTCTCGACCTGCTCTTCGGAAAGAACGCCGCGACGCTCGATGTCGATCTTCGCTTCCTTGTTCGTGAGCTTTTCGCGCGCGGAAACGGAGATGCGGCCCGACTTGTCGAAGGAGTAGGTCACCTCGACCGGCGTGCCCTTCGGAAGATTCGGCTGAAGATCAGTGATGCGGCATTTCCCAAGGAACGAGCACGCGTTCGGATCGGGCGCGTCGCCTTCAAGAGCCTGAACGCTGACGCGGGTTTGACCTTCTTTGTTTGTCTGGAACGTCTTGGAAAGGGAGAACGGAAGGGTCGTGTTGCGCGGGATCATGATGTAGTTGACGATTTCCTTCGTCTTCGGATCCGTCGCGACGATCCCGAGACCGTGCGAGTTAACGTCCTCTTCGCGGACGTTTTCCAGAAGCTTCTTGACGCGTTCGCTCAGAGTGTTCGCCCCGTTGTACTGCGCTTCGAGAATCGCCGCGTGAATCGCGGCGCCGCGCGCGACGGCGGTGTGAGGGTCAAGGTCGGGACTGCGATAAGGTTTGACGCCGGTGAGCTTTTCGAGCATCACGGCGACCTGCGGCATGAGCGTCGAACCGCCGATCATGACGACCGCGTCAAGATCGGAGAACTTCATGTTCGCGTTCTGAATAACGTATTCCGTCGTGTCGGCGGTA
>CAMZHY010000296.1 GCA_947307005.1 uncultured Planctomycetaceae bacterium | reverse complement strand
TTCGCGATGCTTGAAAAGTTCCAAAACTCTTGTTAATGTTTCGTAATTCCACATAATAACGGTCGTTATCCACGCTCATTGACGCCTCACTTTCTTACGTCAAGGTCTTTGACGCCCTTCTTCTCCAACCACACCCGTAAAGCCAAAATTACAACTGACATAACGACGAGAATGCTCGAAGCGGCAAACGCGCCCGTAAAATCATACCCTTGATACAAAAGTTCAATATAAAGCGGCAGCGTGTTCGTTTTCCCGCGAAGATGCCCTGAAAGAACCGAAACGGCGCCAAACTCGCCCATCGCTCGCGCGGCGCAGAGAACGACGCCATACAAAAGGGCCCATTTAATGTGCGGAAACGTGACTTTGCGGAAAATAGTGAACATGCTTGCGCCCATTTGCGCCGCCGCCTCTTCTTCGTCCGTTCCTTGCGCTGTCAAAGCTGGGATGATCTCGCGTGAAATAAAGGGAAACGTCACAAAAACAGTAGCGAGAACAATTCCAGGAACCGCGAAGATTATTTGAATCCCTAGTCGATCTAAAATCGGAAAAAGAAAACTCTGTCTCCCAAAGGTTAGAACAAAAATCAACCCTGCGATGATTGGAGAAACGGTAACCGGCAGGTCGATAAATGTTGAAACGGTCTTTTTACCGCGAAACTGAAACTTCGTGAGCGCCCACGCGGCGCACACGCCAAACACCGTATTTATGACAACCGCCCAAGCCGTCGCTTCGAGCGTTAGTACTGCAGCCTTGAGTGCATACTCGTCCGTTATCGATTTCCAATAAGATTGAAAACCCGCTCGCAACGAAGTAACGACAATATATATCAGCGGGAGAATCAAAAAGACTGCGAGAAATACCGCGCAAAGCGTGATAAGAATCCACTTAATTGCTCCCTCGTCTCTACGAACCTTCATACGCTTCACCCCCCTTTCTTAAGCCATTCCGCTAATACGTTTAGAAACAATACTCTGGAAAATGGCGTTTACGGAGAGAATCACGAAAGCAAGAAGCAACAACGCCAGCGCGATACTTGTCGCGCTAGCATAGTCAAACTCTTGAAGTTTCGACATGATTAGCAACGGCGCAATTTCTGTTTCGTAGGGAATATTACCTGAAATGAAAACAACGCTGCCATACTCGCCGACGCCTCTAGCAAAAGCGAGCGTAAACCCTGATATGAGCGCAGGTAGAATTTCCGGAAAAATCACTGTCCAGAAAATTCGAAGCCGACTCGCGCCCAGTATTACAGCCGCTTCTTCATACTGGATATCGAACTTTTCCAAAACGGGTTGGACAGATCTCGCGACAAATGGAATCCCGATGAAAATAAGGGCGATCGTAATCCCTAAGGGAGTATACGCCAATTTCACGCCAAATAAGTCGTAAGCGATTTTTCCAACCCAACCGTTAGTCGTCGTTAAGTGGGTCAAAGAAATACCGGCGACGGCCGTCGGCAAAGCAAAGGGCAATTCAATAATCCCGTCAAGAAACCGCTTGCCTGGAAATTCATAGCGAACCAAAACCCAGGCAAGCGCCAACCCCATAAACACGTTGACTAACGCCGCGCTTAATGAAGTTCCGATGCTCACGCAGTAACTCGATAGAACACGTTCGCGGGTGATTGTATGCCAGAATTCGGCAGGGCTTAATTTTGCAGAGTAGACGACTAAAGAACACAACGGAATGAGAACAATCAGACTTAAGATCGTTATCGTCACGCCAAACGTCAAGCCGAACCCTGGTATTATGCTTTTTGTTTTCCGTAGCTTCATCAGGACGCGCCTTCTTACAAGTCTTCATTGATGAACGACAGCTTTGGACGCTCGTTAAGACGTTCATTTTTCATAGATTGAGTCAAACGTCGCGCCGTCGGCAAAGTGGGTCGTTCGGGCCTTTTTCCAACCGCCAAAATGATCAATCGTCGTCAGCTTGACGTTGTCATTAATCCATTTGCCGTCCTCAGGGATAGCGACGATACTTGTCGAGGGAGACTCGGAAACGAATTCCTGATAGATTTCTTTTGAACTCGGACGATAAAAATTCTCGGCTTCCACGCGCTGCGCCTCGTCCGAATAGAGATATTTAAGGTACTCGTGCGCAACCTCAGCCGATCCGCGTCTTTCCGCGACTCCGTCGACGACGGCGACCGTCGGTTGGCAAAGAATCGAAACGGACGGAACCACGATCTCATACTGACCGGGGTATTCGCGCAGAGAAAGAAACGCTTCGTTTTCCCAAGCGACTAGGACGTCCCCTTGACCGTTTTCCACAAAAGAGGTCGTCGCGCCTCGAGCGCCAGAATCGAGAACGACCACGTTATTGTAGAGTTTGCGAATTGATTCGAGAATCTGCCGCTCATTCTGCCCTCCCTGTTCGAAGAAATACCAAGCGGCAAGATAATTCCACATCGCTCCTCCCGACGTCTTGGGATTGGGAGTAACGACTCCGACGCCGTCGCGCGTGAGATCGTTCCAGTCTTTAATGTGTTTAGGAGTACCCGCGCGAACGAGGAACACGATGGTCGACGTATACGGCGAACTGTCGAAAGGTAACTTCGACGTAAAACCAGGCTCAATTAGACCTGCGTCAGCAACGACTTGGACGTCGCCCTCTAACGCGAGGGTAACGACGTCGGCTTTAAGTCCGTTTGACACTTCAAGCGCCTGCTTCCCCGAACCGCCATGCGATTGAGTCACTGTAATCCGTTTGCCGGTCAATTCTTCATAGTGTTTTTCAAATAAGGCGTTATAGGCTTGGTATAACTCGCGCGTTGGATCGTAAGAAACGTTCACTATCTCAAGAACGCCGTCTGGCGAACCCGGTCTATCGCACCCGCTCCCGAAGAAACCAAGAAAAAGAAACATAGAGTAAAGAATGGAACGAAGGGTGGTTTTGCTCATTGAAACGTCTCCTATAACCCGTGTTAATTTTCCCTAAAATATCTACTAGACCAGTTTAGCGACCGAATAAGCAAGATAATTTATTTGAAAAACATACAGAAGGTATTGAAAAATCAATATCTTAATTTAATTCCTACCAAATTGGTATGTTTTTCATGATAGCGCATTATACACCGCATTTTCTGCCTGTCAAATCTAAAATATCGATAAGTGGTTATCGACCCGGTCAATAGCAAACGCTTGATTTAACGCAAAAGTCAGTATGGGTTCTAGCGTCTAAAATTACTTCAAGATCAATGTCAAGAAAAAGAATCAAAAGGACTTGATTCCTGTATAAGTAGATATAATTAAATTACTTATATCGAAAAACAAAACGGCGAACACATAGTAAACGCGTTCGCCGTTTATTCGTCAACGCATGAAAAAAAATTATTGACCGATATTTAAGACAACGTCGTCCAGCGATTCTGCCTTAATTCGAACACGAACGCTCTTTGACGTCGTCTCCCAATCGGAAGTTGATCGTAGAACCAAGGTTGCGGATCCATAGAAGAGAGAATGCGACAAATCGGCGAAGGAATCGAGATCGATCGGGTCGCCCGTTCCTAGTCCAGCAACAGTAGCCGGACCTTCGACTTCGACGGTAAATTGCGTCGCGGCGTTGGGACAAATCGTCCCCTTCTCGTCGACGGCGTTGATTTCGACGTAAATCAAATCGTCGTTGTTCTCAAACGTCTGTTTTTCCGGCGTCGCTTTCAACGCCGCGACCTTCCCCGCCGTTTTAACGACGGATCGACCGATCTCTTGACCATCTTTATAGCAAACGGCTTCTAGAACGCCCGGCTCGTAGGGGACGTCCTCCCATCGAAGTCGGAATTTATCGACAATCCAGTAATAATCGGGCAAATCGAAGGACGCGTCTTTCGGTTTTTCAAGCGTTCGCGTTTTGTCTTTACGCTTCAAACCAAGCGATTTACCGTTGAGGAACAACTCGGCGGAATCGCCGCTCGTATAGACGTAAACGGGAACCTTCGTTTTCCCGTCGGTGTTCCACGTCCAATGCGGGACAATATGCGCCGTTACGTCCTTGCCGTTCCAATGACTCCGGTAAAGCCAGAATCGATCCTTCGGAACGCCGCAGAGATCGACGATTCCGAAGTAACTGACCTTCGCCGTCCTTTCAAAAGGCGCCGGTTCCCCGATATAATCGAAGCCCGTCCATACAAACTCGCCTGCGACGTAACGGTCTTCGAGCATTCGTTCAAAATCAACGTCGGGAATATCGCGAGGCCCGTTCGCCGATATCAGATCGTAACTATCGACCTGCAACGCCTTGTCGTCATATTGATCTTTCTTCTCGGGATGGCGGAGATCATAGTATCCTCGGGTCGAGAACGCCGACGAGGATTCCGTATAAACGAGCGGCATATTAGGGAAGCTCGCGCGCGCAAAACGATACTTTCCACCGTAATTCCATCCGGAAATATCAAGTGACGCGAGCACGGTATTTTTCGGCGGATAATCGCCAATCGCGCTTTCAACGAAACACCCCATGCCGACGCGCCGCGTCGCGTCGTAACGCTTCATCGCATTATGGAGAAACTCGACGCGTTTTGCCGCGTCTCCAGAAGGATTAGAGCTTCCCGCCTTATTCGCCTCAACGTCGGCGATCTCGTTTCCAATCGACCACGCGCAGACTGATGGACGATTGCGGTCGCGCCGCGCAAACTGGCGCGCTTGACGTTCAGCAAAGGAATAGAAATCGTCCTCCTTACGCAATCCGGCGGTTCCGTCCCACTTGTCAAAGAGTTCGTTCCAGACGATGAAACCCATCTCGTCGCACGCGTCCATAAACGCGGACGAATTCGGATTGTGGCTCGTTCGGATCGCGTTTGCGCCCATATCGCGCATGATCGAAAGCTGACGACGAACCGCCGCGGGGTGCGACGCGGCGCCAATAAGCCCTTGATCGTGATGAAGATCGACGCCGTTAAGCTGAACGCGGCGACCGTTCAAATGGAACCCGTCGTCCAACGTCCACTCGGCGAGCCGGATTCCAAAACGCGTCGAATATTCGTCAAGGACGTTCCCTTTCGCGTCTTTGAAACAGACCTCGGCGCGATACATTAGCGGCGCGTCGACGTCCCATAGAACGGCGTCGGTCAACTCCGCTTCAAACGCGTAGACGGACGCGTCTTCATACTGCGGAAACTGATTCGCCTGCGAA
>CAMZHY010000295.1 GCA_947307005.1 uncultured Planctomycetaceae bacterium | reverse complement strand
TTGTACGTTTCCTTCTGGGGAAGATCGACGGCGGGAGTCGCTTCGAAGGACGCCTTGTCGTTCGTCTTTTTAACGAGCCACGGTCGATTCTTAACCTTCGATTTGTCGATCTGAACCGGAACATGCAACGCTTTAGTCGTATACTTTTCCGAGTTGAAGACGTGCGTTTCCGCAATGAGACCCGTCTTCGGGTTGCGGACGTACAGCGCGCCCATAATCGTCTCTTCGATATTGCCCATATGGGTGCGGAAAACGCTAATCGTCATTTCGACAGGGAGACCGTCGGCGAACTTCGCGGGCGTAACGTTTTCAAAAGTCCAGATAATCGCCTCGTCGGTCGCGCCGGCGACGTAGCTGCGGTATTCCCACTCTTCGCCGACGTTAATGCCGTGCTCGCGTTCAAATCCGTCGGCGTTGCGGAACTTAATCTTGCCGTAGACCGGAACTTTCGCCTGCATCGAACCTTGAGCGGGACCGATTTTGTAGCGAATCATGTCGCCTTCCACAACCTGCTCGATCGAGTGCGTGTGCTTATTTTCCTCGAAGACGCGAAGCGTCCCGTTCGCGTACTTCTCGACCATGTGCTTGTGCCCGTTCGCAAGCCGCGTGGCCCCCTTCGCTATCACCGTTTCGGGCGGAAGGGAACTCGGATCTTCGTCGGTTACGTATGCGAGGTCTTCGTTGTCGTTGAGGACGTGAGTATGTTTGAGGGTGCTCGAAACGAAGAAATAACTGCAGACCGCCATCATGAGAAGGATGGCGGAGCCGATCGCGCCGACCCCGAGAATACGACCGAGGATAATTTCGCTCGAACGGACGGGCTTCGTGACGATCGTATAGATCGTCTTCGTTTTGAAATCGTTTGGAAGGCTCAAAGCGCTGAGGAAAAGCGCGAGGAGCAGCACAAGATACGTCGTCGTCTGATAGACGAAGGACGTGCAGAGACGCGCCGGATCCTTGCTGCCGGGATCGAGGAACCATCCTCCGAACATGAGCAGCACGAGGAAAACGACGCAGACGACGACAACCTTTTTGCGAATCGACTCGCGAATCGCAAGAAGCGCCACCGCGCCGCAACGCTTCCAAGAGAAATACTTCAAATCTTGCCAAGCGTCGGAAATCGCGGAACCCATCGCCTTGGCGCCCTGCTGGGGCCCGCGACGGACGAGGAGCATGATGAAACTAACGATCAGCGCCAACGCGGTCAGCGCGGCGACGGCCAGCAGCCAGTTGAGCGCGGCCGGTCCGATCCATTCAAGAAACGGCGGAATTGGATGTTCAAGGATCATTTCGCGTTTTCACCTCCGCGAACGCGCATACCGGGACGAGCTTCGCTTTCCTTAATGATGTTGTGGAAGAGATTCTCGAGGGAGGTCGTCGGGTTGCCGCAGAAGAGAAGCTTCGAGTTGTCTTCCTCGATGATCTTCTCGATCTTTTTCTTCGCGTCGTCGCTGAGTCCGGAAACGCGGAATTCCGTCTCTTCAACGACTTTCAGAAGATCTTCGACGCGTCCGAGTTCCTTGAGTTCGCCCTGATAGAGAACGCCGACGCGGTCGCAGACGTCCTGCACGTCGCCAAGAAGGTGGCTCGACATGATGATCGTCTTGCCCTCGTCCTTCAGTTTCAGGATGAGATCCTTCATGTTGCGCGTGCCGATCGGGTCGAGACCGCTCGTCGGCTCGTCGAGAAGAATCAGGTCGGGGTCGTTAATCAGCGCCTGCGCGAGACCGATGCGCCGCGTCATACCCTTGGAGTATTCGCGAAGTTGACGCTTGCGCGCAGAACCCAGACCGACCATATTGATAAGTTGATCGACGCGCTGACGGCGAACCGCGCCAGGAATCTTGAAGAGTCGCCCGTAAAAGTCGAGCGTCTCTTCCGCGTTCAGAAAACGATAGAGATAAGACTCTTCGGGGAGGTAGCCAAGACGCTCGTTTTTCGTCACGTCCGTCGCGGAACGTCCGAGAATGTTGACTTCGCCGCTCGTGGGGAAAAGAAGCCCGAGGAGAAGTTTAATCGTCGTCGTTTTTCCGGAGCCGTTCGGGCCGAGGAGGCCAAAAATCTCGCCGCGCCGGATTTCAAGATCGAGCGCCTTGAGCGCCCTAACCTTCTGGCGTCCCCAGAAGTCGCGGTAGGTCTTCGTGAGGTTCTTAGTTTCAACGACGACGTCCGACTCCGTTTTTTCAACGGCCGCGCCGGATTCCGTTTTTTCGACAACAACGTCTTTTTCGACAACAACGTCGGGTGCAGTTCCCATTGAATAGCCTCGCAAAAGTTAAAAATGACGCCGCTCCGCTTTCGTCGTCTGAAAACCCGGTCGACGCGGTCTCGCCTGCGAATATGCACGAACGATGATAACGATCCGCTTTCCAAGTTTCAAAATTCGGAAGACGCCGCCTGTTAGATACAGACGACGCCGCAGGCGTTCCGAACGAACGACAAAAACGACAAAAGAACCGTCCGCTCGCCCGATAAATTACCGCGCGAGAAGCCGACGCTCTTCGCGTCGTTCGACCCGACAAAAGCCTTACGCGCCGCTCTCGACAACGTCTATCGCAAGACGCGCAGAGCGCGGCTCTCTTATTATTACTTATTTCGTCCCATTTGTCTATATCCTCACGGGAAAAGACCCCTTTTTTTCCACGCGCGCTTGCGGCAAAGACAGAAGCGAATCGCCGAACCCCCCCTCCCCTTGCGACGATCGAGCGTCAAGGGCGACCCGCTGACGTCCCAGATGATATTCCTTCTTACCCCAATATCTCATCGCGCAAAGAAGAGCGACGTGGAACAGTGAAAGGGGAGATCAATCTTTCTGACGAAGAACAAGTCGGGCGCCGACAGAGTCGTTGTCGGCGTTGTCAGGATCGTCGCTGCGACGACTGGCGGAGCGACAATCATGCGCAAGATCGCTCCAACCGCCGCCGCGAAACACGCGTTGCTCTCCCGTTTCCGGTCCGAGCGGATCCGTAACCTCGCCCGTCGGATAAGCGCCGCGCCAGTCCAGCGTCCATTCGGATGCGTTGCCGTGCATATCGACGAGACCCCAAGAATTCGCAGGATATGTCCCAACTTTCGACGTTCCATAAGAAGACTCGCCTTTTACATCCGTTCCGAAGGGAAATTGACCGCAACAGTTCGCCTTGTCGCCGTTTAACGCGGTTCCAAAATGATACGGCGTCGTCGTCCCCGCGCGACAAGCGTACTCCCACTCCGCTTCCGTCGGAAGGCTAAACGTAAAACCTTCGGGACATATCCCCAAATCGTTCAACTTTCGAACGTATTCTTGACAGTCGTCCCAAGAAACTTGCACGGCGGGATGATTGTTGGGTTGGCTGTAATAGCACGGATCGGCGCCCATGATCGCTTTCCACATCCCGCGCGTAACTGGACTCTCCAGCATCCAGAAACCACGACTAATATTCACCCTGTGTTGAACTTCTTCTGAATAGTCGAAAATCCCAAAGAACGCCTTCGCAGCCTCTTTTTGCTCGCTCAACGGACTCCCCATAACGAACGAACCGGCGGGAATCCAGCGGAACGGGTATTTCACCCTCATAATCGTCAGCGTCATGCGCTCGCCAGCCTTACGATAAGCGGAGTCGCCGTTGTCGTTTTGCGTCTTTTTCATCGTTGTCAGTCTCCTTGGGATGGGAAAGTCCTCTTAACGACGTCTAGTTCTATAACGCGCGAACAAAAAACGCAACGGCGTCACTTGAACCGTCCCCAAACTCAGGGAAATCGAAAATCGTCACAATCGCGCAAATCCGCAATCGTTGTCCCAAGCGACGCAAACCTTTGAAATAAACAACTTCAACGATTCAGCTGAAAACGCTCGACGTCGCGAAAAAGAACGACAAAGAACGCGGCGCCGCTTGAAAAATGGACGAAACGCGTGTAAAATGCGGTAAAAGGTCGATACGTCGGACGTTTGGCGACTTTGTCGTCCACCGACCCCCGTAATGTTAAGGAAAAGGAAAAATGACGTCGTATACGCGCGAAGCTCTTCTTCAAAAACTTGAACCGCACGGTCAGGAACAACTATTGACATTCTGGGACGAACTCACGGAGGAAGAGCGCGAATCGCTGGGGCGCCAGATCGAGAACGTCGACTTTGCAAAGCTCGATCAGCTCTTCATTCACCGCTACGATCCGCCCGCTGCCGCCGCGCTCGCCGATCGCGCCGAGGAACCGACCGCCTTCAAACTCAGCGATTTGCGCGATTACGACCGTTCTCCCGACTCGCCCTTCCCGCAGTCTCCCGCGACTAAGATCGACGAATCGACCGACAAAATCACGCCCCTGAAAGCGGTCGCCGTCGGGGAAGAATACCTTCGCGCAGGAAAGATCGCGCTCGTCGTCGTCGCGGGCGGTCAGGGCACGCGGCTCGACTTTCCACACGCCAAAGGAATTTATCCGATCGGTCCGATTTCTCAAGCGACGCTCTTCCAGATTCATATCGAACGCATTCGCGCGATGAGCCGCAAGTACGGAAAGCGTCTCCCCTTCTGCATTCAGACGAGCCCCGCGACGCATCAGGAGACGATCGACTTCTTTAAAGAGAACGACAATTTCGGACTTCCCGCCGACGACGTTCTCATTTTCTGTCAGGGAACAATGCCGTCCGTCGATTTCGATTCCGGCAAAGTTCTCCTTGCGAACAAGGCGGAAATCGCCCGAAGCCCCGACGGACACGGCGGAATGCTCGCCGCCATTAACGCGCCTCAGCCCGACTCGCCCCTCCCGACGGTTCGCGAAAAGGGAATTCTCACCGAGTTGAAGAGACGTGGAATCGAAGAAATCTTCTATTTCCAGATCGACAACCCGATCATCGACCTCTGTAGCCCCGAATTCATCGGATATCACGTTCTGTGCCGTTCGGAGTACTCGTCGCAGGTCGTCCGCAAGAAGAATCCCAAAGATCGCGTCGGCAATATGGTTATGGTCGACGGCAAGCTAAACGTCATTGAATACAGCGACCTTCCCGACTCCGCCGTCCTCACCGCTCCCGAAGTAAGCACCAAGTTCATCATAAAGTCCCTCGTTCGGCAGTGCGCCCACCGACATCACGACAGTATCGACCGGGATCTTCACCTCTTCAGTCTCTTCCGAGTCCTTCGCTTTCTTCACATCCAG
>CAMZHY010000294.1 GCA_947307005.1 uncultured Planctomycetaceae bacterium | reverse complement strand
TATTCCATGGTTCTGCGACGTTTCTGGAGCGGAAAAAAGCGGACGCTTAGATAGTTGGTTTATGCCTAGTTGGGTCGACGGTCTTGGTTATTTTGACACAACTAACCATGCTAAGCGCATTCGTGGTAAAGTTGAAATCTACGCGGGTCTCGGAGACTACGTTTGCCCTCCGTCTGGAGAACTCGTTCTCTACAACTCTATCAATAGTCCCGTAACGCTTAAGTTCCGACAGGGTCGTACTCACGGTTATGAAATGAAGGATGGGGAACTCTTCATCCTTGAAAAACCCGGACGATAACAACTCGTTTCGGAGATTTAGGGTTCGATTATATGAAAGCTTGACTTCTCGTTGATAGACGCATACAATTCCTTACGTTGTTGTTTTCCCCATGGATCGCTAGCTTTCTCGCTTTTGATCGAGTATTTTTGTTATATTCAAGGAAACGTTTCAATGAAAAAAGTATTTTTACTTATGTTCGCGCTGTTCGTCGGGTCTTCTGTAACCTTCGCCCAGGACGACGCAAGGTTTAAGATCGGTTCGAACGACGTCTTCAAAGGTCCAGTCGGGTTACAGTTGTATAGTCTCCGCGACACGTTTGCTCAAGACGTCGAGAAGGGATTCGACGTTGCGGAGGAGTTGGGGTTCGGATATGTCGAGCTTGCTGGTAAATATGGTTTGTCTAATGAGGACATGGTTGCCAAGCTTAAAGAGCGCCACTTGACGCCTATCGCTGGCCATTGGGATTACAATCTCTTCAAAAATGACCCTGAGACGGTTTCGAAAGAGGCAAAAGCTCTTGGTTTGAAATATGCCGGCGTCGCTTGGATCCCTCATGACGGCGATTTTGACGAACAAGACGTTGAAGACGCTGCTAAAACTTTCAACCGTGCAGGTAAAGTTCTTTCTGACTATGGGTTAGTTTTCTATTATCACAACCATGGATATGAGTTCTTGCCCGCTGGCGATGATAAGACGATGTTTGATTTGCTCGTTGAAAAAACGGATCCCAAGTACGTCTTTTTCCAGATGGACATTCTCTGGACGATCTTTCCGGGACAGGACGCCGCCGCTCTTCTTCGAAAATATCCCAACCGGTGGCTCCTCATCCATTTAAAGGATCTCAAGAAGGGCGTTGAAGGCAATAATTCCGGTGGAACAAGCGTCGAGAATGACGTCGCTCTCGGAACAGGTCAAGTACCCTATGCGGAAGTTTTAAAGGCTGCGCAAGAAGTCGGCGTCAAGTATTATTTCATCGAAGACGAATCGCCTCGAGCGATCGAACAAATTCCTCAAAGTTTGAAATTCCTCGAATCTGTTAAGTGGTGATTCAACCAGTAAGCATCATTCGACTCGGTCTATAACAGAAACGGACGAACCCTCCCGCAGCGCGCGTCGGAGGATTCGTCCGTTTTTTCACCACGCTGATTCATCTTGGAATAATCGTAATTATGACAAATCAACAAGATCAACCGTGTATTACAGAACAGTTTATCGTTATTTTAGCAAACGGCGTTTTTCCTCAATCAGAAAAGGCTCGCGCTTATCTCCTAAAAGCATGTCGCCTAGTATGTTGCGACGGCGCGGCTAATAAGGCTATAGCAGAAGGTTTCTCACCTGATCTCATTGTCGGCGACCTTGATTCGTTAGCTCCAGAAATCGCGGAACGTTTTTCAGGAAAAATCGTCCATATCGCCGAACAAACAACCAACGACCTCGCCAAAGCGTTCAATTACTGTCTTTCAAAAGGGTGGGACGACGTCGTTATCCTAGGGGCGTCTGGAGCAAGAGAAGACCATCTATTGGGAAACATATCGCTTCTCGCAGATTTTGCGAAACAGGCAAAATCTGTCCGAATGGTCACTGATTATGGTTGCTTTTTCGTTGCGACGCATTCTGGAACGTTTCAAACGTCCAAAGGAAGCCAAATATCTATCTTTAGCTTAAATCCACAACAAGAAATTACGTCGCAAGGTTTAAAGTATCCGCTCAATTGTCTACGACTTCCCAAATGGCACATGGGGACCCTCAACGAGGCCCTATCAAACGAATTCTCGCTAGTTTTTACGCCGGAATCGCCTGTTATAGTCTATATTGCCGATTAGCCGATAATCGTCGTAGCAACAACAAGGATGTGGACGCTTAGAAATCTTTGAAAAAACAAATTTTAAGAAAGACGCCTCGTTAACTCTGAGAATAAGGATTGTCATACGCTAACGAAGCCGCGCCCAGCAATCCCGCCTCGTATCCTAGTCCTGTCTTCTCGATTGTCAAAGATTGATTCGCCTGTCTAAAAACACACTTCTGGAATTTCTCCCAAAGAGTAGGATAGAAAAGATCGAAAGCTCTAGCGACGCCTCCGCCAATGACAATCTTTTCGGGATTAATAAGATTGGCGGCCCAAGATGCGGCCCTTCCCACATAACCGCCCATTTCACGATATGTTGTAAGCGCTAAAGGATTGCCTTTCCTTGCATCGTCGGCAATTAACGCAGCGTCGACAGATTCAATAGACTCAAGTTCAAGTTTCAACGCTTCCTCCGCGTCTATCTTCCCGTATTTCTCAACAAGATACAATCTCCATTCGTCAATGATCGACGTAGGAAGTAAAGAACTCTTTTTGACAGCATCCCAAACATACTTGCGATAGGCGCGAGCAATTCCGGGTCCCGAGGCCGTCGCTTCGAGACAACCGCGACCTCCGCACCCACACGGAGCGCCGTCCTCAACGACGTTGAAATGTCCTATCTCGGCAGCCCCTAAATATTTTCCGGGATAAACACGACCATTAAGAACAAGTCCGCCGCCAATTCCATTGCTAATGGTAATCCAAAGAAAATTTTCAACGTTTTGACATACGCCGAAAATTCGTTCGCCCCAAGCGCAGGCATTAACATCGTTATCGGCAAAAACAGGCTTGGCATACCGCGCGGCAAGTTCATCCGCAATGGGAAAATCCTTTATGCCAGAAAAAGGCGCGAAGACCCAGTATCCACGCTTAGGATCGGCGACGCCTGGAATCGTCACGCCTATTGCTAAAATATCGTTCCATTCAACGCCGGAAGTCTCAAGAGTTTCGTCAACCGCGTTCAAAACGGCGTTCCAGACGCCTTGCCGTCCAGCGTCTTTACCCAAAGGACTTTTAGCAATCCCAGAAAGAGAGGCTCGGCGTTCGCTCTCGCCGTCTTTGACCGAAACAATGGCGGAAAGTAATTTTGATCCCCCCAAGTCAAGAGCAAGATACTTTGAGGAAGAAAAAATTCCTTTTCTAGTCATCGAATGCAAACCTCGGAATTTGAGTTCAGATTTCCCAATCCACTAAGACGTCAAGACTTAACTCGATCAAAGGTGGATTCTCATTAGAAATCTTGAAAACAATCGCCAAACTTTCTCATCAGAACCGACAAAACCGCACGCCCAAACAGTTTCTTCCCATCGCCGCAATCATCTCATGGACAAATAAGGAAGAAATAAGTTGGCGATAATAATCGCATCTAAATGCTACGAATGAAAAAACGTTCCAGACTTCTTCGATATTATTCTCGTTTATCATGGTTCTTTTCATATTTCTTGAAGAAGTCATGACTATCCAAATAATCTTCAACCGTCCGACGAGCCTCAAGGTATTCGCGATATACGGGCTCCTCTTCGAAACGAGATTCAAGAAAAACATACGTTTTTTCGACCAGTTCACGTTCTTGATCTAAAGTTATTACCCCTTTGATTAACTGATAACGCAGGAAAACAAAATAGGTGTCAAGGACGTCGCAACGACAATATCTGTGAATATCTTCCAGCCGATTCTCTCGAAACATATCCCAGACCATGTCTCCCTTTACGTCAAGCTTTCCGGGTTTACGGATTAATTTTGCCGCAAGATTAAGTCCGCCCTCAAAAACGCTGGAACCAAAGTTTGTAAGCGCGTCAAATAGGTCAAGGTGACTTTCGCTATACCTATTGCGGCGAGCTTTACCTTTATCAAAAGCTTGGCTTTTATCAAACCCCGTTAACCATTCTCTAATCGCTATTCCATACCGAAAAGCGGTAAGTTCCAGGAGTGGAACGTCAAACTTTCGTCCGTTAAACGTAACGATTTTTGGACAATGGTAAAGTTCCCAACCTCTCCAAAAACGTCTGCAAATTTCGCTCGGACCTCCGTCTTCAACTCTCAGAACAACCAAATCCATGAGGGACAAATCCTCATTAACCTTCGCAAGCGCGAGTGAAATAGGCACGTGGTAGACATACGGAATGAAATCCGAATTCTTTTGAGAAATTCTCTCGTCGCGAAATTCTTGTAGGGCAACTTCGGGTTCCTTTTCGCCATGAGTGCGTACAAGCGAGACCAAACCAGGATCGGGGACGCTCTCAATATCGAAGATCAGCCAACTAGGGATTTTCGAAGAATCAACGGTCATCTTTATTTAAACCAAATCCGAATATACGACTACAGACAATGTCCTGCAAGAAGCAAAATGCGTTCGTCCGATTTGCGCCAAAGAAACCGAACGAACGCAAAATAGTTGAACAGCAGGAGAATGATCAAACTGAGATTACGGACCTAAGTCTCACTTAACTCGTTCGATATACTCGTTAGTGCGAGTATCGACCTTAATAACTTCGCCAACCTCGACAAAGTTTGGAACGATAATCTCCGCCCCCGTTTCAAGACGCGCTGGTTTCGTAACATTCGTAGCAGTATTTCCTCGGACGGCAGGCTCCGTATATTCGACTTTTAAAACAACATGATTGGGAGGCGTCACGCCAATCGGGGCGTCATTGTAGAGAAGCATCTTACAAGGCATGTCAGGCAAAAGATACTTCCAAGCGTCGTCGATCTTTTCCTTGGGGAGTTCATACTGCTCGTAGGATTCTTTATCCATAAAGAAGAAGGTATCGCCCATTTCATAAAGGAACGAGACGTCGGTTTCATGAATGTCGGCCGCTTCGAGTTCGTCGCCGTTTTTATACGTACGTTCAAGGACCGTCCCGCGGTTAAGATCGCGGAGTTTGCACTTATAAAGGGCCTGTCCTTTTCCCGGTTTGACAAACTGACACTCAATCATAATGAAAGGATTGCCGTCGATCTGAACTTTCAGTCCTTTGCGGAACTCGCTGGTGTTGTAGGTGGACATTATT
>CAMZHY010000293.1 GCA_947307005.1 uncultured Planctomycetaceae bacterium | reverse complement strand
GGCGCTGAGAAACAGTTGACGCTCTTGGCAACACGCTTGCCGAAGGATGAGTTTGATGTCAAGGTCGTTTTGCTTACTCGCGGCGGACCCTATTTGCAGACGCTCTTAGAGGCGGGTATTTCCGTCGAAGTTATCGGCAAGAGGGGTAAAATATCGTTCCGGACATACAGAAAACTGAAGGACGCCATCAAACGTTTTAAGCCAGATATTGTTCACACTTGGCTTTTTGCCGCAAACTCTTACGGCAGGGCGGCAGCGTTCGCTTGTAAGGTTCCGGTCGTCATTTGTGGAGAACGTTGCGTTGATTTATGGAAGGGGGTTTTACACTGGCAGATTGACAAGGCGTTGGAACCTCGAACTAGCGCCTACGTCGTTAATAGCGAGGGTATTGTTGACTTTTATAAACGGCGTGGAATACCTGAAAGAAAGTTTGTCGTTATTCCCAACGCTGTTGAAATCCCCGCCGACCGTCACGCCTTTACGAAACAAGACCTTCTTGACGAATTGGAATTGCCCTCAAACGGCGTTATCGAGTCCGTTGGCAAACAAGCATTTTTTGAGGAAGTAGCCATCTCCGATACGCCACAACGCTCAGAATCTCCGTGGATTATTGGACTCGTCGCGAGGCTTTGGCCTCAAAAACGAATTCAGGACGCGTTGTGGGCGGCCGATCAGTTAAAATTCTCTCTTCTGAATTTTTTCCTTATTGTTATCGGGGACGGACCTGAAAAAGAAGCTCTTCTTCGTTACCGAGATGATCTTCAGCTTAGAGATCGCGTGATTTTTTTGGGAGAACGCGACGACGTTCCACGACTTATGCCTGCTTTTGACCTACTTTGGAATTGTAGCGAGTACGAAGGACAGTCCAATTCCATTCTTGAAGCATTAAGTTGCGGCGTTCCAGTCATAGCCTCTGACATTCCAGGAAACAGAGAATTAGTCGTCACGGGCGAAAATGGCCTGCTTATTTCAGAGTTTGACGGCGACGAAACGCGTCGTCGAACTGCCCTGTCAAGGGAGACAATTCGTTTACTTAAACCAGAAAACCGAGCCATGCTCAAAGCTTGGGGAGAAGCCGGAAGAAAAAAAGTCGAGAATGACTTTTCAGTCGAAAAAATGATTGAACGCCATGTAAGCCTCTACAAACAATTAATTTCAGAAGCAAAAGCGTCTAAAGAAAGACAACCTCTCCGATGAGCAAAGTCCCTGTCTGCAGGAATACAAGTTGCAGACAGGGAACACGCCGAACCGTCAAATTTTGACGACGTCACACTTCAGGCAATTCGTATCCCTTCCGCACCTCACGATCAAGATACGTATTTGCCTCATCGTCGCCGATAAAAATTTCATTTTCCGGATCCCATTTAAGGCTACGACCAAGATAACGAGCTATATTGAGCAAATGACAAACGGCGGCGCTACGACGCCCAATTGCGATATCTGAAATAGGTCGTTCGCCAGTGATTATACAGGAAAGCCAGTTGTCGACATGACTTTGACTTTTTCTCTCGCCCTTGAGGACCTCTACCGCAATTTCCGCCGGATTGGAAGTTATGCGTCCTCGGAAAATCTCCATCTTACCTTTTTCACCAACGAAAATTCCACCGCCTCGATTGGCTTCACCGAGTCTTACAGTGATTCCATTGGCGTAAGTATACGAAAGACGCGGTCTAGAGCAAATTTTGTTACCGCGATCCGCGGTCTCGGCTTCTGAATATATCGGCGGCTCAAGTTTTCCGTCGCCTTCCTCAACTTTAATCTCAACAGGACCTGTTAAATCCATGCCGAGCGCGCATTGAATCTGATCAAAACCATGCGTTCCCCAGCCGGTCATTTCACCGCCGGAATATGGTCGGAAAGAGAGCCACCCCGGCTTGGCGCGAGGAGTAAAGAGATCAATGTTATAAGGAACAAGCGGGGTAGGACCGCACCACGTCTCCCAATCCAGCCCTTCGGGAACAGGCTGTTCGGGCAAATTACAGAGCCACGGACTTTCATAGTTTGCCGCAATAACTTCTTTGATCTCACCAAGTCCGCCGTTTCGGATAAATTCACATCCTAGGTAATTCTCCCGCATTGAACGCTGTTGGCTTCCCGTCTGGAAAACGACGTTATTTCGCCGCGCCGCTTTTTCCATGAGTTTACCCTCATTAATCGTGAGGGTAATTGGTTTCTCTCCGTAAACGTGTTTGCCGGCAAGGCACGCGTTAATACAAACAAGTCCACGCCAATGTTCAGGCGTCGCAGTCGTAATCGCGTCAACGTCTTTACGTTCAAGTACGCGCCGGTAATCCTGATAGGCAATTTCGCAACCATTTTTTTGGGCGACGGCTTCAGCGCGGGGAAGCCATACGTCGGCGACGCAAATCGGTTGCGTTTTCGGATTGCTCGCAGCCTCGGTAAAAATTTCCGATCCGCGACGTCCTACGCCGATACCAGCGACGCCAATGCGCTCGTTAGCGCCTGGAGTTACCCCGTCGGCAAGGGCGCGACGGGAAACTAAAGTAGGCGCGGCGACGCCAGATAACACGGCAACCGACATGGATTTCAAGAAGTCTCGCCTTCCTACGCTCTTAGAATTCATTGATCACCTCTCTTGTATGGTGGACTAATCCTATTAACCAGAATAAAACGGCGTTAGACGCTATTTATGAAAGAATCTCAACGCGTTTTCATGAATTAACGAGCTTTCGAAGATACTCGATAGAACGCGCCGCTTGATCCATCGTCCCACATTCAACACTCATTACGACGTCTTGAGGGACGCTTCGGAGAATCGAAACGATTCGCGGCCAATCAACCATCCCGTCGCCGCAAGCGCAGCCGACGGCGGTCCCCATAACCTTACCGCGTTCGGCTTCCGATTGCTCGAAAGAAATATCTTTTGCGTGCATATGAATCACGCGGAGTTTCACATGTTCAAGCCACTCGCAAGGATCTAATCCCCCCAGATAGGCGTTTCCCGTATCAAAATTCGCGCCAATAGCGGGCGAATCAACTAAATTCAAGATACGATCATATCCCTCGACAGTGAGAGAATACGTCTGGTGCGTCTCTAAACCTATTTTAATTCCCCTCGGTTCACAAACCTTTGCAGCCTCCTTGATTGAATATTTAATCAAAACATAATCTTCTTCAGGCGACGTCCACGTCTGTTTGTGTCCTTCATGGGTGTTGATAATGGGCGCGCCAGCTTCTTTGGCAAAACGCGCCGCCTGTTTGAGATACTCGACGGCAATTTCAGGCTTCGACAACTGGCTGTGCGAAGAAAAAGCGGAAAGTTTCAGTCCATACTTCTCAACAGCGTCACGGATTCTGAAAGGATCGTCCAGCATAGACACGCTGTGGAAATAACGAGCTTCACTTAAAAGCTCACGTCCCCAGTGCACCATCGGCTCGATATATTCGTAGCCAAGTTCTGCGGCAAAAGCGACGCCCTGTTCAAAAGATTTATGCGAAGTTCTTACCGCTTCAAGATTGAGACCTATTCCAATTTTCCCCACGTTTATCCTCTTGAAAAATAGAGTGAACGATTAAGGCGCTAGCTTCCGCCCGTCAAATAATTATTAAAAAACTAAGAGGAATTCAAGCGTCGACTCTGTCAAGATGGAAAACAACCCGCATAACAACCGAAGATTGCCGGATAAAAACACATCGTGACAAGATCAGTCTACAACTTCTTTTGATAAACCCGATAACGCTTAAAACGTTTAGCGCCAACGCGTTCGAGAACATGCGATATTTTATCGTTGTTTTCGTCTGTCCAGCCAAGTTCCGCGTTGTCATATCTTTTTTTATAGTATCCGTAATCGAACGTGCGAAGAATAAGACTTTCTGCGACTCCTTTTCGACGATACTCCGGCAAGACGCAAAGAACAATCAAACGCGCGCCCTTGGTGTGTTGAAGTCGATACTTCAACCTCAATACGCCAAGATAAGGAATTCCAAACCAAGAAAGGCTTCCTTTTAAAGGACGCGCAGCTTCGTTGAGGTCTGGAATCGTTATGGAAAAACCAATCGGTTTCCCGTTTGAATCTTCCGCTAACAGCACCATCTGGGGTGAAGCAATCATGCGCAACTGAGCGGCATAGGCGCGTATCTCTTCGGCTGTGAGAGAAACGCTACCCCACCACCATTCAGATCGCGCATGATCATAAACCTTCATGCATTTGTCGACGTCGTCTGAGAAGTTCTTAATTGAAAATGGACGAACGCTAAAGCCATAACGGTTTCGAAGCCGTTCTGTAATAGGCCGCCAATTGTCTGCAAAAAGGGCCGAACGATCAAAATACCACGAAAAAAGATCGCGATTCTTTTCTAGTCCCCAAGTTTCAAAAAGCGTTTTATAATACTCGGGGTTATACGTCATCATAACCTTGGGAGGAGTGTCAAATCCTTCGACAAGAAGCGCATATTCATAGTTCGTCGAAAACTCAACCGGTCCAAAGAATGAATCACGCTTCCGTTCTTCTTTTAGAACGCGGGCGCCTTCGTCCAAGAGGGCGTTCGCCACATTCTGATCATTAACTGACTCATAAAAGCCGAACATTCCGACATTGCAATTGTTTTCAGAATTGAAACGGTCGTCGTCAGAAACCAAAATGCGTCCAACAGTTTCGTCTCCTTCAACTGCAATAAATTCTTGCGCCCATCCATGCCGGAAGAATGGATTTTTTTTGCGATCGAGCTTTTCACGAATTTGGAAATCAAACTGAACCGTCCAATTAGGATCGTTCTTATAAATCTTTTTGGGTAAAGTGATAAATCTTTCCCTATCTCGCGCGGTTGTGACTCTTATAATTTCCATGGCTGGCAATAATCCGCAACGCAGTTTCTCCAAACGTTCAAGTTTTATTTCAAATGAAAACGGCAAGCGACGCAGGAGAATGCAAACTCAAAAAAACGAGAATGAAATGTAAGCAATCAACTGTCAAAAATCGAAAATTAGTTGAGCGGTCGGTCGTAGACGCGGTAGACTTTATTACGTATCGCGCCGCCCTTCTCTAAACTTCCACGCGAATACTGATTCGACTCTAACACCCAAGAAAACTCCGCTTCTTGAACGCCGCACGAAACAGCTTTAGGAACAAGAGCATTGAGGAGGACAAGTCCCAATCCAGACATCTGATACTCGGGCAACACGTT
>CAMZHY010000292.1 GCA_947307005.1 uncultured Planctomycetaceae bacterium | reverse complement strand
TCCTCTATCATCTCGAGGGTTTCCTCGTCGAAGCAATCTCGATGTTTGGAAAAGATCGTTGTCGCTTCAACCGCCATTGGCGAGTCAAGAAACATGGGGAGATCGGCGGGAATGCGATCTTTCATTTTCAGGCTCGCAAGTCGACAAAGGATTTCTTGCGCTCGTTCGACCGCGAAGACGGGCATAATGACTTTACCTCCGCGTTCAACGGCGCGATTGATAACGTCCGCAAGTTGATCGTCCACCGTGTCGATTGGTTCTGAAACGCGGTCTCCGTAAGTCGATTCGATGAAGAGATTCGAAATCGGATCTATGATTCGGCACGTTTCGGGATCGCGCAAAATTGGTCGATTGGCGCGTCCAAGGTCGCCCGAAAAGACGAGGCGGCGCGGTTCGTTATCGTCGATTTGCGGTTTGGAGAGTTCGATTTCGATGAAAGAGGAACCGAGAATATGTCCCGCCTCTCGGAATACGATTTCAACTCCCGGCGCAATCTGAGCGCGCTTACCGTAACGAATTGGACTGAAAAGACGCGTCGTCGCTTTGACGTCGCCCGTCGTATACAATGGACGCGGGGTTCTCGCGGTCACGCGTTGTTCACGGGCGTGACGCTTCTTTTTGTACTCGGCGTCTTCTTCTTGAATGTGCGCCGAATCGAGAAGGATCAGCTCGGCAAGATCGAGAGTCGCGGGCGTTCCGTAAATTTTCCCGCAAAACCCGTCGGCAACGAGTTTGGGGAGAAGACCGCAATGATCCAGGTGAGCGTGAGTTAGGAACACGGCGTCGAGTTTTTGAGGATCGTCGAGAAACGGCTCCCAGTTTAGATTAGCGCGAGATCGTTCCTGAAACATGCCGCAATCGACGAGAAACTGAAAATGATTGCATGTCACAAGGTGTTTGGAACCGGTTACGTTTCCGTCGGCCCCGCAAAATTTGAATTCCATGATTTTTCGCCCTGTTCAAAATAGTCGCCAATCTTCATTTTGACGTCCGACGTCAAATTCAGATCGGCCTCACTTGCTATGTATGCGATATTATACGCGAATCGACTTGGTTTTTAAAAAGACTCTTTTCTTGACTGACCCCTGCGCTGTCTAACGAACAGCTTGACGCGCCGGGCGTCGTCTGCTATTTTAACTTGACCGCTTGGTCTTCGAAACGTTAGTCGGAGAGGAAAAGATGAAAAGACGTCAGATTTCAATTGTTGGCGCGTTGGCGATTGCTACGGCGATTCTAGCGCTTGTCCGTATGAACGTCCCCGAGACGCGCGCGCAGACGCAACCGAATCTCGTCGCGTTTGATCTTGAAACGCTGAGGGAATCGATCGGTAATTTTTTCGAAAATTTGTCTGATCCGAATAAGGGCGCCGAGAAGGCGATTAAAGACTTTCTCAAGAATACGCCCCTCGCGGACAACGAAAAGATTAAAACGAAATTTACCGACGACGTTCGCCTTATCGGGCAAAATTTTGGCCCCTACGTTTCCTACGAACCGATAGGGGTCAAGACGATAGGCTCGGATCTTGTGGTTTTCCGTTATCTCTATAAATGCCAGAACTATCCCGCCGTTTGGTACTTTACCTATTACCGTCCCCGCGCGAAGTCCGCGGACTCCAGCGCTTCGACGTCGTGGACGCTTATAGGTTTCCGTTTTGACACAAATCTTGACGCCGCGCTTCTCGACGCTACGTTTGATCAGCGGAATTGAATCTTAGTCGGCGCTTGATTTTACGACTGAGTTTGCGACGCGTTCTCGCGAGAAGCGTAAAAGTCGCGAGAACGATTCAGCGGGAACTGTCGTTGTCTGTCGCTTCTTTGAGCGTTTTACCGTCAAAATCGAAGAAGATGAACCTTGCGGTTGTTTGACCGTCTTTGCGTTCGTCCGTTCTAGCGACAAGAAGGCGCGTGAATTTCTCTGGGTTCGGTTGCATCGATTTCGGGAGTTCACACCATCCGTTTGAACCGTTCAGCGTCGACGTCGCGACTATTTCTCCCTGAGGAGAAACAACGGCGGATCTTGGCGGGTTCTCGCCTTTTTCCGCCGTGTAGTATGCGATAAGAATCGAGTCGCGACAAGCGGCGATCGATTGCGGTCCGTAGAGCGTCTTTGCGCCAAAATTGATTTCGTAACGCTTGACGAGATTGAAATCTTTGTCGAAAACGTTCAAAGGGTTGACTTCGTGCGGGTCGGCTCCCGACGGACCGCCGATGAAGAATTGATCGTTCCAGTAGGCGATTCCATCGCAAGCGGGCACGTTTTCGCACTTAATTTTGCGTTGGAGATTGAGATCAAGGTCGTATTCATAGACCGCGTATCCGTCTTTACAGGACATGGAAACGTAAAGCTTGCCGTTTGCAAGACAAGGATCGCCTGAGTGCGTGTCGGCGGGAACGCCTTTTAAGACCTTGCCAGACCAATCAAGTTTGTAGACGTAGTTTAAAAAAACAGCGTAGATGGCGTTTTCGTCGCAACAAATTCCTTGAACATGCGCTTCGGCTTTCTCGAAAGCGCCGGGTTCAGTCTGGATTTCTCGAAGAGGCGTGAATTCTTCCGCCATGACGTTGACGGATGCGAAATGCGATTGAATCGCGATCGCCCCTATCAAAAGCGACAACGCGTAAAAAACGCCCCAGAAATGAAAAGATCGAAGTTGCACGATTTCTCCTCCTAATGCTTTCGATTTATTTTGAGACTTATAACGTCCGAACATTCTTCTGGGGTATTGTAGCGCCGTTAGCGACGCAATCAACTTTTTTCTGAGATTTGAAGATAATCTTGCGGGCGTAAAAAGACAATAAAGGGGACCGGATACGATCCGATCCCCTTTAGTAGTAAAGAGTTTTCTCTGACGCTTCAGAACGAGAGACGCGTCACAAATTCAACGCGCAACGCTTTCGCAGTGTCTTCCGAAACGATTTCGGGGGACTCGCTCAGAACGTTTTTGGTCTGCCAGTCGGTTTGCCAATAACTGAACTCTATTCCGTTCATAAAGTTTGCCGACCAGTTATAAACGAAGTTCACGAAATAGATTTCGTTCTTGGTTCTTGCGGTCGCCAGTCCGTTGGACGCGACGCTTGTCCCGACGAGATCCGCTTTTTCAGGTCTGTCGATTCCGTAGCCCACGTTCGTGCAGAACTGTTTACTCCAATCTTTGCGAATTCCGACCCACCAACCTTGATCGTCAATTCCTGCGCGACGATAGAGATCGACTCCCTGATTGATCGCGCCGCAGAAGGAACTGAGGACGGAGCCGTAGTAGTACTCTCCTTGGAACTTTAGCGTTTCAGTGATGGGAACGTCGTAGTCGACGTTCGCCGACCATGTCCTAATTGATTTGCGTTCCGCCGTCGAGGCAAGCGGAACCCCCGCGATTGGCGAGAACTTGTAATATTGTTCGCCGATATGACCCGAGACGCCCACCGTTATAGGGAGACCGTTACGCGAACAGTTGAAAAGGGTAGTCGCAAGGCGCCCCTCAAGAACGGGCCACCCTGAAGTCATTGGAGTCACTCCCGCCGTCGACGTGTAATCGCCGAGGACGTTGTCGCATACTGCGATCTGACCGAGAAAATGAAGATCAGAACTGCACGACCAACCCTGTTCAAACCGAAGTTGGGCGCGACGATATTGGATATTGCCTGCGAACGCGCCGGGGAGGTAATTCAGCATCATCGGCGCGCCAGGCGAAATAATTTCCCAATCTTGACCGGCGAGGAATCTGCGTTCGTGGCGCGCGTCGACGAGTTCCGCGAACGCGCGGCGGAGTTGAACGCCTCCCTTGTTCTTAGAACCGCTGACGACGCCTTGAAAGTCAAATTCCGCAACGCCGCCAAGAGTCGCGTCGAGGCGCTCAATTCGCGGACCTTCGATTTTGAGTCCGAGACGCGAAGTTCTCGCGTCGACCGCGAAGTCGGAAGACGAATCAATATTGGGATTCTGTAGGTAAAGAATATACTCCCCGGGGACCGCGCGTTCCGTGTCTGTGGAGACGGAAAGGTTGAGGAAACCATAGGGCGTAATCTTTAAGTCGCCCTTTTTCCACGCAAGCCCCTTACTTTCTTCGCGCAACGCCTCGACTTCGGCCCGCGTTGCCAACTCTTCCGACGCGGCGCGAGCGCCTACGGGATCAAGGGGCGGTAGTTCGGCGCTGGCGAGCGAAATAACAGGAGGCTTGGCAGGAACGACGACGTTCTTTTTTTCTTGTTCTTCCGGATTGATTGTCTCTACGACGGGCGGTTCCGGAGCGGGCGACGCGAGGTCTTTGAAGACGCGTTCTTCTCCAAAGATTCGTTCTCTAGCCCGTTTAAAAGGACGAATATTGGCAAGCAACCTCGCGTCGTCTTCATCAGATTCGTTTCGATCTTCAGCGGCGGCTTCCAACGTTTCTGTTTCTTCGGACGCGTAAGCGGAGAGTTTCCCTTCTTCGCGAGGTTGACCGATCTTACGCAACGCAGTTTCAACGAAACGCGGCGATTCTTCGCCCTTTGACGCGTTCCGTTCTTCGTCGATTCGGAACATCCGCAACGCGTCGTTCGAAACATTTTCAATCGATTTGGCGTCGTCTGCGAACGCCGCGTTGGAAAAGATGGCGAGAAGAAGCGAAAACACGCCCACGTTCCGCTTTAAAGTCAGAAACGATACGACGCGTCTCATTGCGCCTACAGACGCCTTCCGTAGTTTTTCAGCGCTTGACATAACTTTGTCATAAAACATTAAAGGGACGTCGCGAAACAAGAGCGTCCCAAGCGCGTTCCCCGCCATGAAACCGCGCGGTTGAAAAGGTCGTCCTTGCCGTTAATTCGATTTTCCTATGGAAGTTCCCACGCGCTTCACGCCCAGAAACCCCTTTCGTTATCATCGGAAAGAAACGTCGTTCTTCATCATTATTTATGCGTCCAAAAGTGAAAAAATGTCTAAAAGTTTGGCTTTTAGGCGTTGAAACTCTTGCGAAACAGAATTAGCCAAATTAGAATTTTAAGTGAAGGATTTTGCCTTCAAGGAGTGTTTACGCCTCGTTTCTTTGCGAGCGTAATCTCCTTCCGTAGCGAGACTCTCGGACGTTTGCAGGACGTCTGACGACGTTGATACTCAGACAAATAACAATATTTCAGGAGAAAATCCATGGCAGAAGGAAAGAGCAATCCG